>NZ_JBFUBU010000026.1:0-73003 GCF_056405595.1 Polaromonas sp. P1_G1 | reverse complement strand
GCGCAGCGTAGCGAGTTTAGCGAGACCCCGCCGTAGTCGAGCACCGCAGGTTGCCCGTAGCGAAGCGTAGGGACCCAGACTGCGGGTCGCCTTTCTTTTGCTTACTTTTCTTTGGCGAAGCAAAGAAAAGTGAGTCGCATGCCGGGCGACCCCGGCCCCGGACCTCAACCCAACATCAACGTACAAAGCAGCAAAGAAGCTTCGATGCCTAGCCAGCAGACTTTTCCGAAGAGCCGCCAAGCGCCCGCTGCATCACCACCGCCCCCTGACTCATCATCGCGTCAATGTATTCCTCCAAAGCATCGGGCAGCACATCGGTAATCCAGACAAAACGCGTGCGCTTGTCCCCCTCGGCAAACAGCTGCGCCGAGGCCATGTGATGGCTGGCCTTGCCGCCGACCACGGTATAGCTGAGGCGATGCGCCGCTTCATGGATGCCCACCAGCACTTCGTGCGCTACCGCGCCGTTGGCAAAGGTCACGGTGCGGCCGCCTTCGCCGGGCTTGCAGTCGACCACAAAGCCCGGCGCCAGGCGCCGGTGCACCGCATTGAAATCGCGCAGCGCATCCCAGACGCTGTCTATGCCCGCGTCGACGGTGAATTCCTTGTAGATCGTGGCCATGGTGACTCCAGTCTGTCGGCGCCGGGGTGGCGCCTTGCCACTACAGGCTAGCAGCCAAAGCGGGCGGAGTCAGCCTGATTAGACGGGGACTGTGTAATTGAGTGTCATGCGCCCGCCATCCACCACCACAATCTCCCCGGTGATGTAGCTGGCCGCATCGCTGGCCAGGTAGGCCACGGTGTCGGCGATCTCGGAAGGTTCGCCCAGCCGTTTCATGGGCGTGCGGCTCATGATTTTGGCCTTGGCTTCGTCGCTGGTGAGCACGGCCTTGGCGGCCAGTTCGGTGGCAATGGTGCCGGGCGCCACCGCGTTGACGCGCACGCCCTGGCCGGCCAGCGACAGCGCCATCACGCGCGTGAGCTGGTTGATGCCGCCCTTGCTGACGTTGTAGCTGGCGATCGTGGGAATGGCGAGCACGCCGTTGACCGAGCTCATGTTGACGATGCTGCCCTTGCCGGCGGCCGCCATCACGCGCGCCACGGCCTGGCCCACCAGGAAGGAGCCTTTGAGGTTGATGCGCAGCACGGCGTCGAAGTCGGCTTCGGTCACGTCGAGGAACTCGGCGGCCCTGAAGATGCCGGCGTTGTTGACCAGCACGTCGATGCGGCCGTGCGCGGCCACGGTTTGCGCGACCAGCGCGTCGACCTGGGCCTTGTCGCCTACGTCGCAGTGCACATACAGGCCGCCCAGTTCCTTGGCCAATGCCGCGCCGGGCGCGTCGGCGACGTCGGCGATCACCACGATGGCCTGCTCGTGCGCAAAGCGGCGCGCGCAGGCCTCGCCTATGCCTTGCGCCCCGCCGGTGACGATGCAGACGCGGCCAGCGAGGCCGAAGGAGATGGCGGAAGCCGCAGCAGGGGAGGGGGTGTTCATGCCCGCATGGTACCCGTGTAGGCGGCGATGAAGTTCTTCGCGCTGTCGGCCACCTGGGCCGCCGTCATGCCGGGTTTGTACAGCGCCGAACCTATGCCGAAGCCGCTGGCGCCGGCCGCGAGGTAGGCGCCCATGTTGTCCGGCGTGACGCCGCCCACCGGCATCACTGGAGTCTGCTTCGGCAGCACGGCGCGCAGGGCTTTCACCACGGCCGGCGCGATCATCTCGGCCGGAAAAATCTTGAGACCCGTGGCGCCCGCTTCCAGCGCGCCAAAGGCTTCGCTGGCGGTCATCACGCCGGGCAGGCAGACCATGCCGAGGCGCACGGCTTCGCGCACCACGGCCGGGTTGAAGTTGGGCGAGACGATGAGCTGGCCGCCCGCGGCTTGCACATTGCGCACGTCTTCGGGCGTGAGCACGGTGCCCGCGCCTATCAAGGCCTCGGGGTAGGCGCCGGCCATCGCAGCGATGCTGTCCAACGGCTGCGGCGAATTGAGGGGAATCTCGATCAGCGTCCAGCCCGTGGAGACCAGCGCCTGGCCGACCGGTAAAGCCTCGGCCGGCGTGAGCCCGCGCAGGATGGCGACCAGGGGGAGCGTCGTGAGTGCTTTGGAGAATTTTGGGTGTGCGTTGTTCATGGTGTTCTATCGATGGGGTGGCGCGCTCAGCCCAGCGTGTCGGCAATGGCGCGCAGGCCGCGCCAGGTGGCGCCCGCGCCTACGCGCTGGACCGGCACGCCGAGCTGGGCCAGTGCCTGTTCGTAGCGCACTGTGAGCGCCTCCGCGCCCATGACCACCACGGGCTCGCCGCGCGACAGCGTTTGCGCCTTGAGTTCTTCGCCTATGACCAGGCCCGACAGGTAGCTTGGTAGTGCCTCAGTCTTCATCCGGTTGAACAGCGACAGCGTGCGCGTACTGAAGGCGGTGTTTAGCAGGCCGGGGCCGGACAGCGCATGGGCCACACCCTGGTCGAAGGCGGCGGCGTCCAGCGCGGGCTCGTCCTCGGGCAGCATGCGCGACAGGATGGAGTGGCGGCGCAGCAGCGCATACAGCTCGCCGGTCATCCAGGTCGAGAAATCCGTCACCTTGCGATCGCTCACGGTGGCCCACTTGCTGTGCGTGCCGGGCAGTACCAGGCGAGCATGCTCCAGGCCGAGCAGTTGCAACGCGCCGAAGATTTGCGTTTCCTCGCCGCGCATCACGTCGGGCACGCCGTTTTTGTCGATGCTCAGGCCGGGCACGATGGCGATGCGGCCGGGCTCCACCCATTCGAGCGCGGCGGCAATCGCGCCAAAGCCGGCGGGGCAGGCGCAGTAGGGCGCCTCGCGCCAACCTTGTTTGCTGCCGGCCATGCCGGAGATCAGGCACAGCGTGCCGGGTGCCATCCAGTCGCCGAAGCAGCTTTCAAAAACATCGGGAAAACCGCCGGGGTCTACCGTCAGGATGCCGCGCGGGAAAGCGCGTTCTTCGAGTGCCGCGCCATCGGCATCGAGCAGCGCGCCGCGCAGCGACGAGCTGCCCCAGTCGACCGCGAGCAGGCGGCTCACAGCAAGGCCCTGACCTGTTCAGGCCGCGGCAGCGGCGCCACCGCGCCATAGCCTTGCACCGTGAGGGCCGCGGCCGCATTGGCATAGCGCGTGGCGTCGAACACCGTGTCGCCCTGGGCAATGCGCGCCAGCAGGTTGCCGCAGAAGCAGTCACCGGCGCCGGTGGCGTCCACCAGCTTCACGCGGTGCACCGGCACACGTTCGCGCCGCGTGCCGTCGCTGACCAGCGCGCCGTCGCCGCCCAGCTTGAGCACCACGGTCTTGGCGCCCAGGGCATGGCCCCAGTCGACCACTTCATCAGGATCCGTCATGCCGTTGAGGGCGGTGATGTCTTCCAGGCTGGGCAGGAAGATGTCGCACAGCGACACCGCATGGCGTGTGCAGGCCAGCGCGCGGTCCAGCGGCCAGAGCTTGAGCCGCAGGTTGGAATCAAAGGACACCAGCGTGCCGGCCTCTTTGGCCAGCTTCATCGCGGCAAAGGCCGTGTCGCAGGCGCTCGCGGAAATCGCCAGCGAGATGCCCGACACGTGCAGGACTTTGGCCTGGCGCACGGCATCAGCCGCGCCGGCCTGCTGCAGCCAGGCCGGCGTCATGCGGCTGGCTGCTGAGCCCGCGCGCAGGTAGCTGAACTCATGCCCCTTGAGGCCGTGGGTGACGAAGTACAAGCCGGTGCTGGCTTCGCTGTCCTGTTGGACGGCGGCCGTGGAAACATTCTCGGCGGCCCACAAAGCCATCAGCGACTGGCCGAAGGTGTCGCCGCCCAGGCGGGTCAGGTAGGCGGTGCTGGCGCCGGCGCGCGCGGCGGCGATCACGGCATTGCTGGTGTCGCCGCCAAAGCCTTGCAGGTAGTTGGGCTGGCCGGCGGTGGTCTGGTTGAATTCCACCATGGCTTCGCCGAGCGCGACGACATCGAATTTTCTGGCTTGCATTGGGTTTCCTGGCTTTTTGCGGCATCCCGGCGCGGGTCTTTTTCAGGGACGAAAGCCGAAAAAAAGAGCACGCCGCGCCTCAAACCCCCAATGGTACCCGCGGGCCGGGTGTTGCCCCGTACCCGCGCTGTACCCGGCTCAGTGGTTGTCGCGCGGCACAAAAGAACCGCGCTTGCCCACCAGGAAATCCAGGTCCACGCCTTCGTCGGCCTGCAGAACGTGGTCGATGTACAGCTTCCAGTAGCCCGAGGACAGCGGCGGCTCGGGCGCTTTCCAGCTGGTCATTCGCCGTGCAAGCTCTTCATCGCTGACATGCAGATGCAGGCGGCGATTGGGGACATCAAGTTCGATGATGTCGCCGTTTTGCACCAATGCCAGCGGGCCGCCCGCTGCCGCTTCGGGTGCGGTATGCAGAATCACGGTTCCGTAGGCCGTGCCGCTCATGCGCGCGTCGCTGATGCGCACCATGTCGGTGATGCCCTTGCGTAGCACCTTGGGCGGCAGCGGCATGTTGCCGACCTCGGCCATGCCGGGGTAGCCCTTGGGCCCGCAGTTCTTCAGCACCATCACGCAGTTTTCGTCGATGTCCAGGTTTTCGTCGTCGATGCGCGCGTGGAAGTCCTCAATGGTTTCAAACACCACGGCGCGGCCCTTGTGCACCATGAGCGCGGGCGTGGCCGCGCTGGGTTTGATGACGGCGCCGCGCGGCGAGAGGTTGCCGCGCAGCACGGCGATGCCGGCCTTGTCCTTGAAGGGCGCGGACAGCGGCTTGATCACGTCGGTGTTGTAGTTCTCGGCGTCGGCGATGTTTTCGCCTATGGTTTTGCCGTTGGCGGTGATGGCGCCGGTGTGCAGGTGCTGCGCGATCTCCTTCATCACCACCGGCAGGCCACCGGCGTAGCAGAAGTCTTCCATCAGGTATTTGCCCGAGGGCTGCAGGTTGACCAGGCACGGCAGTTCGCTGGCCAGCCGGTCGAAATCGTCGACCGTAAGCTTCACGCCGATGCGGCCGGCCATCGCGATCAGGTGGATCACGGCATTGGTCGATCCGCCAATCGCGGCCAGTGTCTTGATGGCGTTCTCGAACGCTTCGCGCGTGAGGATTTTCGACAGGATGAGGTCCTCATGCACCATCTCGACGGCGCGGCGGCCGGCCATGCGGGCCAGCACGTTGCGCCGGCCGTCGACCGCGGGGTAGGCGGCGTTGCCGGGCAGGCCAATGCCCAGAGCTTCGACCATGCTGGCCATGGTCGAGGCCGTGCCCATGGTCATGCAGTGGCCGTGGCTGCGGTGCATGCAGCTCTCGGCCTCGAAGAAGTCCTGGAGTTTCAGGGTGCCGGCGCGCACCTGCTCGCTCATGCTCCACACGCCGGTGCCCGAGCCGAGCTCCTGGCCGCGCCACTTGCCGCTCAGCATGGGGCCGCCGCTGACGCCCACCGTGGGCAGGTCGACGCTGGCCGCGCCCATTACCAGTGAGGGCGTGGTTTTGTCGCAGCCCATCAGCAGCACCACGCCGTCGATGGGGTTGCCGCGTATGCTTTCTTCAACGTCCATGCTGGCCAGGTTGCGGTACAGCATGGCGGTGGGGCGCAGCAGGGTTTCGCCCAGCGACATCACCGGGAATTCGAGCGGGAAGCCACCGGCTTCATAGACGCCGATCTTGACCTGCTCGGCGATCGTGCGGAAATGCGAGTTGCAGGGCGTCAGCTCGCTGAAGGTATTGCAGATGCCGATGACCGGCCGGCCGTCGAACTGGTCGTGCGGGACGCCCTTGCCTTTGACCCAGCTGCGGTAGGCAAAGCCGTCGCGGTCCTGGCGGCCGAACCATTGCTGGCTGCGGAGTTCGTGGGCGGGTTTTTTCTTGGGTGGTGTGCTCATGCGGGAAAGTCCTTAATTCGTCAAACATATTATCGTCATACCATTGACCACGCTATCTTAGTGAAAACCATGACCGCAGGAGTCCGCCCTTTGTCCGCCCCGTCCAACCGCCCGCACATCCTCACCGTCGCCAAGCTTCCGCCCTTCCTGATGGAGCCGCTGCAGGCGGCTTATGAGGTCCATGACAGGCTGCATGAGAGCGACCCGGCGGCTTTCGCCAAGGTGGCGCCACTGATCCGCGCGGTGGCCGGAGGCGGGGAGTCCAAGGTGCCGCGTTCCCTGATGGAGCAACTGCCCGCGCTGGAGATGGTTTCCATCATGGGCGTGGGTTACGACGGCGTGGACGTCGCCGCCGCGCTGGAAAAACGCATTCCGGTCACGCACACGCCCGGTGTGCTCAACGACGAGGTGGCGGACCTGGCCATAGGCCTCATGCTGTCGGTGGCGCGCCGCATTCCGCTGGCCGACCGTTATGTGCGCGCCGGCCGCTGGGCCAAAGAGGGGGCCATGCCCCTGGCGCGCAAGGTCTCGGGCGCGCGCCTGGGCATCGTCGGCCTGGGCCGCATAGGCCAGGCCATCGCGAGCCGGGCCGAAGCCTTCGGCATGTCGATTGCCTATACCGGGCGCGGCGCCAAAGCGGAACTCGCTTACACCTTTTACCCCACGGCACAGGCACTGGCCGCGCAGGTGGATTTCCTGATCGTGATCACGCCCGGCGGTGCCGGAACGCGCCACATGATCAATGCCGAAGTGCTCAAAGCCCTGGGCCCCGAGGGTTACCTGATCAACGTGGCGCGCGGTTCGGTGGTTGATGAGGCGGCCCTGGTTGACGCGCTGCAGCAAGGCGTGATCGCCGGCGCGGCGCTCGATGTGTTCGAGAAAGAACCACACCCCACCGAGGCGCTCTGGTCCATGGACAACGTGGTGCTGACGCCGCACATGGCCAGCGCCACGGTGCAGACGCGCCACGCCATGGCGAAGCTGGCCGTCGACAACCTGCGCGCCCATTTTGCCGGGCAAGCCCTCTTTACCCCGGTGCCGGAATGGCATTGAATCAGGGGCGGAATGCTTCGGGTTTTCCATAGAAGACTCGGGGTTTAATCATCATATGATAACAATGCGTCAACGAACCCTTTTGAGTTTTTTGCCGTTCAACAACCCACCCGCAGAGGAGACAAATCCAATGAGACTCAAGACAATTCTGGCCGCCGCGATGGTCGCGGCCGGCCTCATCACGGCGGGGCAGGCCGCCGCCCAGGAAAAGCTCACCGTCTGGTGGGTCAAGGGCTTTTACAAAGCCGAAGACGACGCGCTGTTCGCCGCGATCAAGAAGTACGAGGAAAAACACAAGGGCGTGAAGGTCGAGCTCTCGCAGTACCCCGTGCAGGACATGATCCCGAAAACCGTCGCGGCCCTCGACTCCGGCAGCCCGCCCGACGTGGCCTATGCCGACGTCTACGACTTCCAGGTCGCCGGCAAGTGGGCTTTCGACGGCAAGCTTGAAGACATCAGCAGCGTGATCAACCCCATCCGCGCGCGTTTCGCGCCCAACACGGTGGAGACTGCCTTCCTCTACAACGACGTCACCAAGACGCGGGCCTACTACGCCTTCCCGATGAAGCAGCAGACCATGCACATTGAGTACTGGGTGGACATGCTCAATGAGGCCGGCTTCAAGGAATCCGACATTCCCACGGCCTGGAAGGACTATTGGTCTTTCTGGTGCGACAAGGTGCAGCCCGCCCACCGCCAGAAAACCGGCAACCGCACCTTCGGCATCGGCCAGCCGCTGGGCGTGGATTCGAGTGACTCGTTCTATTCCTTCCTGACCTTCATGGACGCCCACAACGTGAGCCTGGTCAGCGACAGCGGTAAGCTGCTGGTCGACGATCCCAAGGTCCGCGCCGGCCTGATCGGTGCGCTGACGGATTACACCCAGCCTTATGCCAAGGGCTGCACGCCGCCGTCGTCCACCAGTTGGAAGGACCCGGACAACAATGTCGCCTTCCATAACAAGACCACCATCCTGACTCATAACGCCACGATCTCGATCGCCGCGAAATGGCTGGACGACATGAACAACGCCTCGCTCAAGCCGGAAGAGCGCGAGACCGCGAAGAAGAACTACACCGAGCGCATCCGCACGGCGGGCTTCCCGAACAAGCCCGACGGCAGCAAGATGGTTTACCGCGCCGCCGTCAAGGTGGGTGTGGTGTTCAACCAGGCCAAGAACAAGGCCCGCGCCAAGGAGTTTGTGTCCTTCCTGATGCAGGAAGAAAACCTCACGCCTTATGTGGAAGGCTCGCTGGGCCGCTGGTTCCCGGTGACCAAGACCGCGCAGCAGCGTCCGTTCTGGAAGGCCGATGCGCACCGCCTGTCGGTCTACAACCAGTTCACCGCCGGAACCGTCAACTTCGAGTTCACCAAGAACTACAAGTTCACCATCCTGAACAACGAGAACGTCTGGGCCAAGGCGGCCACCCCGCCCCCCGGGCACCCGGGGCGGGGGGCGCGCGTCAACAAAGCAAAGCATGAGCACTGCAACCATCCAACAGGCCGCCCCTTCCGTGCGCGCCGAACGCGCCGCCATGACTTCGTGGGAGAAGTGGGGGCTCGCGCTGGTCGTTCCCTACCTGCTGATCTTCCTGGTTTTTGTCATCTACCCGGTGGGCTACGGCCTGTGGCTGGCACGCCATCCGGAGAGTTATGTCAGGCTGTTTGCCGACCCGATTTTTTTCCGCTCGCTGGTCAACACGGTGGTGTTCATCGTCGTGGCGGTGAACATCAAGATGGCGGTGGCCTTGTTCCTGTCGGGATTTTTCCTGAACACGCGCTGGTGGATCAAGGCGCTGTCGGTGATTTTTATCCTGCCCTGGGCCGTGCCTTCCATTCCGACCATTTTGTCGATGCGCTTCATGCTCAACCCCGAGTGGGGCGTCATCAACACCCTGATTTTCAAGTTGACCGGCATAGACGGGCCGAACTGGCTCAATGACCCGACGCTGGCCCTGTCCTTCTCCATGCTGGCCCACATCTGGAAGTCCCTGCCGTTCTGGACGCTGATCCTGCTGGCCGGCCGCATGGCCATACCGGCCGAGCAATACGAGGCCGCGTCGGTGGACGGTGCCACGATCTGGCAGAAGTTCCGCTTCATCACCTGGCCGTCGATGCGCTCGCTGTACCTGACCTCGACCATCTTGTCGATGATCTGGACGCTGGGCGACTTCAACAGCGTCTACCTGCTCACGGGCGGCGGGCCGGCCGACCTCACGCACGTGCTGGCCACGTTGGGCATCCGTTACCTGCGGCTGGACCAGGTCGATTTGTCCCTGGCCTCCATCGTCGTGGCCCTGCCCCTGGTGCTGCCGCTGGTGTATTTCATGATGAAAAGGTTGTCCAAATGAGCCGCGTCACACTGCGTACCGTAAGCCGGGAGGCCCGGCTGCTGCTGATCGGTATCCCGGTCCTGCTTTGGACGCTGATCCCGATCTACCACATGGTGCTGTTCGCGATCTCGCCGCGCAACGAAGCCACCACCGGACGGCTCTGGCCCAAAAAGCCCACGCTGGACAACTTCGAAACGGTGTTCTGGCAAAAGCATTTTTACCTCGACCACTTCTGGGAGCAGCTCGGCAACTCGCTGGTGATTGCGCTGTCGGTGGGTGTGCTGACGCTGGTGGTCTCCACCACCGCGGCCTTTGCCATCAGCCGCCTCAAGGTGCGCGGCGGCCGCACGGTGATGAACATGGCGCTCTTCACCTACTTCATCCCTGCGGCCTTCCTGGCTGTTCCCATGTACAAGACCATGGGCAACTACGGCTTGCTGAACCACCAGTGGTCGCTGATCCTGGCCATGGTGACCATCGCCTCGCCGTACTGCATCTGGGTGCTCAAGCAGGCCTCCGACAAACTGCCTTACGAACTCGACGAGGCGGCCAAGATGGACGGCGCCACGGCCATGCAACTGTTCCGGCTGGTCTACCTGCCGCTCATGGTGCCCTCGCTGGTGGCGGTCGGAACCTATGCGCTGCTGCTGGCCTGGAATGAATACCTCTACGCTTTCCTGCTGCTGTCCAGGGACACCAGCGTGACGCTGGCGGTGGCCCTGGGTAATTTCCTCGCCGCTGACGACTCGCCGTGGGAACTGCTGATGGCCACGGGCCTGATTTACGCGCTGCCTCCGGCGGCAATTTATTACGCTTTCAAACGCTACATGGTGTCCGGCCTCACAGCCGGCGCCGTGAAAAGCTGATCCCGGGAAATACCAAACATGGCTTCTGTATCGTTTCGCAATATTGAAAAGGCCTTCGGCAAGGTCAAGATCATCCATGGCATCAGCTTCGACATTTCCGACGGCGAATTCGTCGTGCTGGTGGGGCCTTCGGGCTGCGGCAAGTCGACGCTGCTGCGCATGCTGGCCGGCCTGGAGGAAATCAGCGGCGGCGAAATGTCGATCGACGGCAAGGTCATCAACGAGCTCGACTCCAAGGACCGCGACATCGCCATGGTGTTCCAGAGCTACGCCCTGTACCCGCACATGACGGTGCGCGACAACATGGCGTTCAGCCTGAAGCTGCGCAAGGCCGATGCCGAACTCACCAACAAGCGCGTCGGCGACGCGGCCCGCATCCTGAACCTGGACCCGTTGCTGGACCGTTTCCCGCGCGAACTCTCGGGCGGGCAGCGCCAGCGCGTGGCCATGGGCCGCGCCATCGTGCGCGACCCCAAGGTCTTCCTGTTCGACGAGCCGCTGTCCAACCTGGACGCCAAGCTGCGCGTGGCCATGCGTGCCGAGATCAAGGCCCTGCACCAGCGGCTGAAGACCACCACGGTTTACGTCACGCACGACCAGATCGAAGCCATGACCATGGCCGACCGCATCGTGGTGATGCATGACGGCATCATCGAGCAGATCGGCACGCCGCTGGAACTGTTCGACCGGCCCGGCAACCTGTTCGTCGCGCAATTCATCGGCTCGCCCGCCATGAACGTCTTCAAGGGCGTTCTGCGCAAGGACGGCGGCCGGGCCTGGGTCGAAGCCCAGGGCCACCAGTGGCCCATAGGCGCGATCGCGCAGGCGCAGGACGGGCAATCCGTGCACTACGGCGTGCGGCCCGGCGACCTGTCGTTGTCCGCGACGGGGCAGGGCATCCCGGCCAAGGTCATCGTGGTGGAGCCCACCGGCGCTGAGACCGAACTGCTGCTCGACGTGAACGGCGCCAAGGTCATTCTGGTGATGCACGGCCGCACGGCGGTGCGCCCGGACGAGATCGTGCACCTCGAAATCGCGGCCGGCAAAACCCACGTGTTTGACGACGCCAGCGGCGCCCGGCTGGACTGAGGCCGCCCATGGTCGTGAACACTTTCAGGCTTGACGGGCGCCTGGCGCTGGTCACCGGGTCTTCGGCCGGCATCGGCCTGGCGCTCGCGCGCGGCCTGGGGCAGGCCGGTGCCCGCCTGGTGCTCAACGGCCGCGACAGCGCCAGGCTGGCGCAGGCGGCCAGTGTGCTGCGCGATGAGGGCCTGGAAGTTCATACGAGCGGTTTTGACGTGACCCAGGCCGGCGCGGTGCAGGCGGCTGTGGACGACATTGAAGCGACCCTGGGCGGCATCGACATCCTGGTCAACAACGCCGGCATGCAAAAGCGCATGGCCTTGCAGGATTTCCCGGCGCAGGACTGGCATGAGCTGATGCGCACCAATGTCGACAGCGTCTTTTTTGTCGGCCAGGCGGTCGCCCGGAAAATGATAGGGCGCGGCAAGGGCAAGATCATCAACATCTGTTCGGTGCAGAGCGAGCTGGGGCGTCCCAACATCGCGCCCTATATGGCCAGCAAGGGCGCGGTGAAGATGCTGACCAAGGGCATGGCGATCGACTGGGGGCCTTACGGCATCCAGGTCAACGGCTTGGGCCCGGGCTACTTCAAGACCGAACTCACCGAAAAACTGGTAGCCGACGAACAGTTCAGCGCCTGGCTCACGGGGCGCACGCCCAGCAGGCGCTGGGGTGAGGTGGCCGAGCTGGCCGGCGCAGCCGTGTTCCTGGCCAGCGATGCCTCCAGTTTTGTCAACGGCCATGTTTTATATGTCGACGGCGGGGTGACGGCGACGCTGTGAAGCCGCCGTCCCGCGCAACCAGGGAGAAACATCATGCGTGGACTTGTCTGTCATGCGCCCCTAGACCTGCGCCTTGACGCACTGGATGCCGAACACCTCGGTCCGCAGCAGCTGCGTGTGCGGGTGGCTTTCGGCGGGATTTGCGGTTCCGACCTGCACTACTTCCAGCACGGCGGTTTCGGCACCGTGCGTATCAAGGAACCCATGGTGCTGGGCCACGAGGTGTCGGGCGTTATCGAGGCGGTCGGGAGCGAGGTCGGCGGCCTGCGCGCCGGCCAGCGCATCGCGATTTCACCCTCGCGGCCCTGCGGTGCCTGCCGCTTCTGCCAGCAAGGCCTGCACAACCACTGCATGGACATGCGCTTTTACGGCAGCGCGATGCGTTTCCCGCACATCCAGGGCGCTTTCCGCGAAACCCTGGTCATCGAGGCTGCCCAGGCGCATCCCGTGGCCGACGACCTGCCTTTGTCCGAGGCCGCGCTGGCCGAGCCTCTGTCGGTAGGCCTGCACGCCATTTCGCGGGCCGGCTCGGTGTTCGGCAAACAGGTGCTGGTGACCGGCTGCGGCCCGATAGGCGCCTTGCTGATCGCCGGCCTGCGCCGCGCGGGCGCGGCCCGCATCGTTGCGGCCGACATCGCCGAGCTTCCCCTGGCCTGCGCCAAAAAGATGGGCGCGGACCAGACCATCAACCTGGCCCAGGAACCGGACGGCCTGGCGGCGTTTGCCGCCGGGAAAGGCCAGTTCGACGTAATGTTTGAGGCCTCGGGCAATGAGAAAGCCCTGGTCGCGGGCCTGGACGTGGTGGCGCCGCGCGGCGTCATCGTGACGGTGGGCCTGGGCGGCAACGTCTCCCTGCCGCTCAACACCCTGGTCGCCAAGGAGCTGGAGTTGCGCGGCACCTTCCGCTTTCATCCCGAATTCGCCGTCGCGGTGGCCTTCCTGAACCAGCGGCTCATTGACGGGCGGCCCGTGATCACCGACATCGTCGCTTTCGACCAGGCCACGCATGCCTTTACACTCGCCGGCGACAAACGCCAATCCATGAAGGTGCAAATCGCCTTTGGCGGCGAAGCCTGATGGGGCGCTTGCTTTTTACATCCATTCACCGGAGTCCCTTGTGACCGTTTTCTCCAAAGTCATTCTCTACACCGATACCGACGGCCGGGCCAAATTCCGGGAAGAGGCCATACCGCTGGGCGAAGGCTCGCCGCAGGCCATGCTGTCCGAATTGTTCGCCTCGGGCGGCTACCAGCTGCGCCACAGCCCGCTGGGTTTTCGCAGCCAGTTCCATTGCACGCCGAACCCGCAATGGGTGTTCATCCTGGGCGGCGAGATGGAAATCGGGTTGCAGGGAGGCGTCTCCCGCGTGTTCAAGCCGGGCCAGCATTTCTATTCCGCCGACGTGCTGCCGGCCGGCGCCACTTTTGACCCGGCACTGCACGGCCACTGGAGCTGCCAGGTAGGGCCGGACCCGCTGGTCACGTTGTTCTTGCGGGGTTAAGGCGACACCATGGCCACCATGAAAAACGTCCACGGCAACACGGTTGACCATATCGGGGAAGCCATCGTCGCGGGGCGTTATACCGCCGGCATGTCCATGCCGCCGGAGCCGGTGCTCTGCGAGGAACTGGGCGTGAGCCGCACGGTGGTGCGCGAAGCGGTCAAGTCGCTGATCGCCAAAGGCCTGGTCACCACCGGGCCCAAAGTGGGCACTCGCGTGCTGACCGAGGAGCACTGGAACTGGTTCGACCCTGACGTCATCGCCTGGAAGGCCAAGGCCGGCATCACGCCCGAATTTTTACGCGACCTGCTGGAGCTGCGGCGCCTGGTCGAACCCGCCGCCGTGCGCATGGCCGCCGAGCGCGCCACTGCGGAAGAAATCGCCGGGATCGAGGACGCTTATGCGGGCATGAAGCGTGCCGTGGAAGGCGGCGGTGACTACGTCACCTACGACCTGCGTTTTCACCAGGGCCTGCTGCGTGCCGCGCACAACCGCATGCTGGTCCAGATGAGCAAGGCGCTCAGCGCCTTGCTGCGCACCAGTTTTGAAATCTCCACTGTCCGCAAGGACGGGCCCAAGCGTTCGCTACCGCTGCACCGGGCGGTGCTCGATGCGGTGATCGCCCGCAACCCGGCCAAAGCCGAAAAAGCGATTCTGGTGCTGATTGACGGTGCGCACGAGGATATCGAACTGGTGCTCGGCTCGCGGCGCCGTTTGCCTAAGCTGAGCAATCCGGCCAAACAGCTCAAGGCGGCCTGAACCGGTGAGAACCGGGCTTAACGCTGCTGCATTTCGCCTGAGAGGATCACGTGGTGGCCCTGGCGAGTAGCCACTTCCTCGACCAGCGTGTGCGCGACGCGTTCCGCCGAAATGGACTGGTAGTTGAGCGGTATCACGCGGTTGAGAAATTTTGAGAGGCCCATTGCCAGCTTTTCACCGCCGCGCGTGGGCTGACCCAGGGATTCCCGGTCGCCCGCCAGAAAGGACGGCCGCACCACCACCAGCGTGGAAAAACCGAGCTGCGAGAGCGCTTCTTCGGCTTCGCCTTTGACACGGGTGTAGAAGAGGACGGAATGGGAGTCTGCGCCCATGGCGCTGACCACACCCAGCCGCGTGGCGCCGGCAATGCGGCCGGCTCGGGCTACGGCCAGCACGGCATCAAAATCCACCGCCCTGAAAGCCGCGCGGCTGCCGGCTGTCTTGATGGTGGTGCCCAGGGCGATGAAGACGTCGTCCACCGGCGGTGCGGTGAATCCGGCGAAAGAGTCCGCCAGGTGCACGGCCAGCTTGAGGTCGCGCTGGGCTGGTGCGCGACGGCCCACGCAGTGGACCGCCGAATAGTGCTTATCGGCCAGTAAACGAGCCAGGACCGCCCGGCCGACGAGGCCCGTTGCCCCGGCCACCAGCGCCACCCGAGCCGCCGCCACCGCCGGAGCGGTTGCCGCCCCGGTAGTTGCCGCGGTTGCCGCCCGTGGGCTGGCCGGAGGATGGGAAGCCTGAGGAGGCGTGGCTGGCGGGTTGCTGGTTGTCGAAGTCATTGCGTGGCTCCCTTGACTCATTGCGGGGCGCGCGCGGCTGCTGGTCGTCGCGCGGCGGGCGCTGCGCCTGCTGGCGTGGCGGCTGGCCGTTCTGTGAGTAGCCCGAAGCCTGGCGTGGCTGGCCGGGATTGGGCGTGCGGGGACCGCGGCCGCCGCCGCCGTTACCGCCACCACCGTTGCCGCCGCCGGCGGGGCCGCGTCCGCGCGCGCCGCCATTGCCGCCACCATTACCGCCGCCTGCGCCGCGCGCGGGCTGGGCGCCCTTGGTGTCGCGGATACGCTGCATCATCTCGGTGCGGGCGGCCTTGGCCGCTGCCTGCATCACGTCGCGGCTTGGCGGTTTACCCAGGCCGCCCCAGATGGTCTGGCGGCCCATGGCCAGCGGTTCGGCGCGTTCGCCGGCTTCGGCTTCAAAGCCGGGGACGATGACTTTTTCGATGTTCTGCTTGGTGAAGCGCTCGATGTCCTGCATGAAGCCTTCCTCATCGAGGCAGACCAGGCTGACGGCTTCGCCGCTGTTGCCGGCACGGCCGGTGCGGCCGATGCGGTGAACGTAGTCTTCGCTGACGTTGGGGATTTCGTAGTTCACCACGTGCGGCAGCTCGTCGATGTCGATGCCGCGGGCGGCGATGTCGGTGGCCACCAGGGCGCGGATCGTGCCGCTCTTGAAATCGGCCAAGGCCTGGGTGCGGGCGGTCTGGCTCTTGTTGCCGTGCAACGCCATCGCGGGGATGCCGTTTTTGGTCAGGTGCTCGGCCACGTTGTTGGCGCCGAACTTGGTGCGGGTGAACACCAGCACCTGGCTCCAGTTGTGCTCGTTGATGATGTGGGTCAGCAGCGCTTTTTTCTTGGCTCGCCCGACGGGGTGGATGGTCTGCGTGATGCGCTGCACCGTGGTGTTGCGCGGCGTGACCTGGATGGATTCGGGGTTTTTGAGCAGGCCGTTGGCCAGCTCGCGGATCTCATCGCTGAAGGTCGCGCTGAACAGCAGCGACTGCTTCTGCTTGGGCACCAGGGCCAGCACCTTCTTGATGTCGTGGATGAAGCCCATGTCCAGCATACGGTCGGCTTCGTCGAGCACCAGGATCTGCACCTGGCTCAGGTCCAGCGTGCCCTGGCTCGCGTGGTCAAGCAGGCGGCCGGGGGTGGCGACCAGGATGTCGACGCCGCGGCGCAGTTTTTCAATCTGGGCGCCCATGCCGACGCCGCCGAACATCACCATGGAGGTGAGGTCTGTGTATTTGCCGTAGGTGCGCACGCTTTCTTCGACCTGGGCCGCGAGTTCGCGGGTCGGGGTCATGATCAGGGCCCGCACGGCATTGACGCCGCGGCGGTTGGTCAGGCGCGCTTCGGTGGACAGGCGCTGCAGCAGGGGGAGGGTGAAGGCAGCGGTCTTGCCGGTGCCGGTCTGGGCGCCGCCCAGCAGGTCCACGCCCTTGAGCACGGCGGGGATGGCCTGGGCCTGGATGGGGGTGGGGGTGTCGTAGCCCTGCTCGAGCACGGCCTTCAGAATGGCCGGGGCCAGGTTCAATTCTTCAAATGTCATGATGTTGCGCCGTGTGGCGCTTTAGATCGGCCTGTTGGGTGCCTTGCTGGAAGGCAACCCGCCAGTCAAAGGCAGATGGGGTCAGAAAGTGGGCCGAAAACATCGTAAGCAGCCACTTGAAGCGGTACCCGGATGTGCCCAAATGTTGTAGGCAACTGGAGCCAGCAACCCCTGTATTGTCGCACAGCAACGATAATGGGGGCATTCACGCATAAATCACGCCTTGCCAAAAGGCGTTTGCGCCCAGGCGCGGCGTGTCGTTCCAGCCCGCAAGAAAGCCTGCTGATAGCCTGCAAAAATAGTATTTACAGGCGGCAAGCAGCCCATTTTCCTGCATTGTTTTTCATTTTTACCAAAGTTAATCCTGATGGCTCAGTACGTTTTCACCATGAACAAGGTCGGCAAGATCGTGCCGCCCAAGCGCCACATCCTCAAGGAGGTGTCGCTCAGTTTCTTCCCGGGCGCCAAGATCGGCGTGCTGGGCACCAACGGTTCCGGCAAGTCGACCTTGCTCAAGATCATGGCTGGCCTGGACACTGAAATCGAAGGTGAAGCCACCCCCATGCCGGGCCTGAACATCGGCTACCTGCCGCAGGAACCCAAGCTGGACCCCGAGCACACGGTGCGCGAAAGCGTGGAAGCCGGCATGGGCGCGGTGTTTGCCGCCAAGGCCCAGCTCGAAGCTGTGTACACGGCCTACGGAGAGCCCGATGCCGACTTCGAGGCGCTTGCCGCCGAGCAGGCCCGCCTGGAGGCCATCATCGCCACGGCAGGCACCGACTCCGAGCACCAGCTTGAAATCGCCGCCGACGCGCTGCGCCTGCCGCCCTGGGACGCCAAGATCGGCGTGCTGTCGGGCGGCGAAAAACGCCGGGTCGCCCTTTGCTCCCTGCTGCTGTCACGGCCTGACATGCTGCTGCTCGACGAACCCACCAACCACCTGGACGCCGAATCGGTGGACTGGCTGGAGCAGTTCCTGCAGCGTTTCTCGGGCACCGTGGTGGCCATCACCCACGATCGCTACTTCCTGGACAACGCCGCCGAGTGGATCCTGGAGCTGGACCGCGGCCACGGCATCCCCTGGAAGGGCAACTACAGCAGCTGGCTGGACCAGAAGGGCGAGCGCCTGGCACAGGAGCAAAAGGGCGAGGAAGCCCGCGCCAAGGCTCTGAAGAAGGAACTTGAATGGTCGCGCCAGAACCCCAAGGCGCGCCAGGCCAAGAGCAAGTCGCGCCTGGCCCGCTTCGAGGAACTCTCCGACTTCGAATACCAGCAGCGCAACGAAACCCAGGAAATCTTCATCCCCGTGGCAGAACGCCTGGGCAATGAAGTCATCGAGTTCAAGAACGTCAGCAAGTCCTTCGGCGACCGCCTGCTGATCGACAACCTGAGCTTCCAGGTGCCCGCGGGCGCCATCGTCGGCATCATCGGCCCCAACGGCGCGGGTAAGTCCACGCTGTTCAAGCTGATCGCCGGCAAGGAAACGCCGGACAGCGGCGAAGTCGCCATCGGCAAGACCGCGCGCATGGCCTTCGTCGACCAGCACCGCGACGACCTGGCCAATGAAAAGACCGTCTGGGAAGATATCTCCGGCGGCCTGGACATGCTGACTGTCGGCAAGTTCACCATGCCCAGCCGCGCCTATGCCGGCCGCTTCAACTTCAACGGCGCCGACCAGCAAAAGCGCGTCGGCATGCTGTCGGGCGGCGAGCGCGGGCGCCTGCACCTGGCCAAGACCCTGATCGCGGGCGGCAACGTGCTGATGCTCGATGAACCCTCGAACGACCTGGACGTGGAAACCCTGCGCGCGCTCGAAGACGCGCTGCTGGAATTCGCCGGCTCTGTGCTGGTGATCAGCCATGACCGCTGGTTCCTGGATCGCATCGCCACCCACATCCTGGCCGCCGAAGGCGACAGCCAGTGGACCTTCTTCAACGGCAACTACCAGGAGTACGAAGCCGACAAGAAGAAGCGTTTGGGCGAAGAGGGTGCCAAGCCGAAGCGCGTCCGTTTCAAAGCCCTGCACTAGGCTTGGGAGCTGTCATGACAGACCAGGAGATCCTGGACAAGACCCGCCATTGGCTCGAAAAGGCGGTGATCGGGCTCAACCTGTGCCCGTTCGCCAAGGCGGTCTACGTGAAGAACCAGGTGCGCCTGGTGGTGAGCCGTGCCCGGCATGCGGACGACCTGCTCGAGGAACTTGACCGCGAACTGGACTTGCTGGTGGCCACGCCGGCCGAAGAGGTCGACACCACGCTGCTGATCCATCCCACGCTGTTCGAGGACTTCCTGGATTTCAATGACTTCCTGGAGATTGCCGAAGGTGTGGTGGATGAACACGGCCTGGAAGGCGTGATCCAGCTGGCCAGCTTCCACCCGCAGTTCCAGTTTGACGGCACCGAGCCTGACGATATCGGCAACTACACCAACCGCGCCCCCTTCGCCATCCTGCATTTGCTGCGCGAGGAGAGCGTCGAAAGGGCCGTGGAGGCATTCCCCGAGGCTGAGGCCATCTTCGAGCAGAACATCGCGACGCTCGAAAAACTCGGCCACACGGGCTGGAAAGCGCTGGGCCTGTAGAGCCGCGGCGCTCCTATTTGGGCAAATACTGCTTGAGCACCGCCTGAAGCTGGGCGAAGTTAAAAGGCTTGGTCACATAGCCGCTGGCACCCAGGCGCAGGGCTTCTTCGAGCCGCTCCGACTCCGCGCTGGCCGACAGGAACACAAAGGGCACCTGCCTGAGCGCGGGTTCGGCCTGAAGCGCGGCCAACACTTCCATGCCGTTCATCTGCGGCATCATCACGTCGCAAAAAATCAGGTCCGGTAGCTGCGCCCTGGCCGCCTGCAGGCCGGCGCTGCCGTCCGCCGCCGCGACGCCTTCATGGCCCTCCAGCCGGACGAAGCGCAGCAGGTTGTCCCGTATATGGGACTCGTCTTCAATCACCAGGATGCGCGCCATTTTTCTTTCGCGTTGAGGGCCCCCGCTGTCATTGTTGAAGGGGGCGGATATTCCCTGTGCCGCCAGCCGGCGGGATACGCCGCAGCGCCGGTCTGGTGGCCCATCTTATAGCGTTGCCGGACTTGAATGTTCAAATCGTGACGGTAAAGCGCGTGCCCTGTCCCACGGTGCTGGCAACCTCGATGCGGCCGCCGTGCAGGTCGACGGAATTCTTAACGATGGCCAGGCCCAGACCCGTGCCCTGGATTTCGCCGACGTTGCTGGCCCGGTGARACCATTCAAACAGGTGGGGAAGTTCTTCGGCCGGAACGCCTATGCCCTGGTCCGAGACCTCAAAGGCCACACGTCCCTCCGAAGAAAAGACGCGGAACAGGACTTTCCCGCCTTGCGGCGAATATTTGATGGCGTTGGACAACAGGTTGCCGAAAATATGCCGCAGCAGCTTTTCATCGAAGAGCCCGATCGCCGGACTGGCCTCGAATTCCAGGGCAAGCTCGCAGCCGCCCTCCGCATGCTGGATGCGGGCATCCTCGACCAGGTCCTGGCACAGCGTTTGCAGGTTGAGCTCGGCTGGCTGGAACTCCAGCATCTGAGCCTCCACCTTGCCCAGCAGCAGCACGCGGTCCAGCATCTGGGTCATGCGCTGCACGCCGGTTTCTATGGTGGCGATGACTTCGGCTTTTTCGGGTTCGGGCAGGCGGTCGCCGTAGTGCTTGAGCAGCTCCGCGGACGACAGGATGAAGGCCAGCGGCGTGCGGAACTCATGCGAAGCCACCGAGATGAAGCGCGACTTCATGTCGTTGAGTTCGGTCTGCCGTTGCAGCGTCTGGCGCTGGGTCAACTCGGCCTGCAGGCGGGCGGTGGCATCCACCACGAAGATCAGGGTCGCCTCGCGCTTGCCCCATTCGATCTGCACGGCGGAGAGCTCCAGCGAGCGCACCTCGCCGGCCTGGGTGATCACCCGAAAACCATACATCGCGTCGACCTCGTCGCCCCGCAGGCGGCGTTCGTGGCGCTCGCGCATCACCGGCAGGTCGTCGGGGTGGACCGTCGCCGTGTAGGGCTGGGACAGCAGGTATTCCCGCGGATGGCCCACGATGCGTTCCAGGCTGGGGTTGGCGAACACCATGCGGCCGTCCTGCACCACCACGACGCCGACGCCAACGTTTTCAATCACCGTGCGGTAGCGCTCTTCCGATTTGCGCAGCTCGTCGAGCGCCTGGTAGCGCTCGATGGCGCTGCTGACGTGATTGGCCACGAAGGAGAGGATGTCCGCGTCCGAATCACTGTAGGCCACACCCGGTTCATAGCCCTGCACCGCGAGCACGCCGCCTATGCTGCCGCGTATGTGCATGGGAACGCCCAGCCAGGAACTGAAGGTCATGTCGCCGCTGCCTTCCGTCACCTGGCCGCCGGCTTCGAGCAGCTTGAGCCGCGCGGCATCGATGATCTGCGGCCGGCCGGTGCTCAGCACGAACTCGGTCAGACCGCGCCGGTAGGGCACGTCGCTCAACTGCAGGGTGTCGCCGTCGCGCTCGTCCACGTAGTAGGCGAAATTCTTGCGTTGTTTTTGCGCGTCGTAGAGGCAGACGTAACAGTTCTTCGCATACAGCAGTTCGCCCAGCAGGCCGTGCACCGATTGCAGGAAGTCATAAAAGGAAAGATCGGCCGCGGCGCGCTCGGCGATGCGGTAGAACACCCGCTGCAGGGTTTCGGCTTTTTTCTGCTCCAGCGCTTCGGCCTGCAGCTCGCGGGTGCGCTGCTCCAGCCACAGCGTGGCCGAGGTTTCCTGCTTCTGCTTTTCAAGTTGCAGCTCGCGGTAGTCGACCTGCAGCGCCTGGTGTTGCTGCTGCAACTGCTTGAGCTGGAGTTGCAGGTCGGCGTCGGACGGCATGGCGCGGCTTTCGTGCTCGGGTGGAGTGGCGGGCCGCCGTGCCGGCATCAGGGTGTGCCTAGCCCGTCCACCGTCTGGAACATGGCCTCGCGCGCCTGCGCCACGATCTGCGTGCGCCATTCGTCGGTGTCGACGTAAAACGCGTCCATCATCCGGCGCCTGACCGCCGCATGCATTTCGGGCGGCATTTCAGGATGTTTGTGCAGCCAGTGGTCGGCGCGCAGGGCGGCGATCATGTCGAGTATCGGCAGCGTGCCATATTCCATCGCCATGCCGGTGTATTCGGCCTGTGGGCATTCATCCGAGATGGCGCTCCACAGCAGGCCGGTCAGGTGGGCCGAACTGGAGGAGCCGTCGTAGAACGAAGTCACGGGCGTGGCGCCGCCACCATCCCACCAGGCGCGCGCGCGCGCCAGGGCTTTGGCGTCGTTTTCACAGGCAAAGATACGCTCGCCCAGGCCGCTGGGCCCCAGGCCTGTGTGCAGGTCCATCCAGGCGATGCGTTGAGCCCGCCGTCCGAAAGTGCGCAGCACTTCACGCACTGTATGGTTGCTCCAGGTCGGCGCGATGCCGCCGAAGAACATGCCGTCGGCGTATTCATGCTGGCCTTGCGACACCGCCGCCTGGTAGCGCGGTACGCCATGGGTGTCTATATAGGCCGCGATGGCGGCCTCGTTCTCATCCGCCGGCGGCCACTGCGCGGGCAGCAGCAGGTCGTGGACCTCCCGGTAGGCCTCATTCACGGGCAGGGGCCGGCTGAAGTCATGGAAGTTGCGGTTCAGGTCGACGTTTTCATGCGTGGTGCGCCGCGCGTACGAGAAACCGTGGGGATTGAGCGCGTGGATGTAGAGCACCGCCACGCCGCCCGCGCGGGCCTTGGCGCGCCATTCGGCGTCGCGCGCGGCGTACACCTGCACGCCTGAGCCGCAGTAGCCTTCCACGCCGTGGCAGGCGCTGCTGACGATGAAGAGCTTCGCCGCGTCGGGCGAGCCGTCCAGGGCCACGTCCATGGCCAGGGTTTCGCCCTCACGGCCCTTGAGCGGGTGTTCGTAGGCGCGGAGCGCCATGCCGGCGGAGGTCGCCGCCTCAAGGAATTTCGCGCGCGCAGCCGCATAGCTGGCCGAAAAAGCCGCATGTGTGTTCATGGTGTTGTTGTTGGAGGTCAGGATTCAGGCCTTGGCAGCCGTGCCCAGCCAGCGCGTGGCCAGTTGGACCCAGTAGGTGCCGCCCAGGGGGATCAGGTCGTCGTTGAAGTCGTAGTTCGGGTTGTGCAGCGTGCAGGGGCCTTCGCCATGGCCCATTGCGCGGTGCGCGCCGTCGCCGTTGGAGATAAAGCAGTAGGCTCCGGGCTTGGCTTGTAGCATGTAGGCGAAGTCTTCAGCGCCCATGGTGGGCTCCTGCGCCAGCACGTTCGCCGGCCCCACGATGTCGGCCATCACCCGGCGCGCGAAGTCGGCTTCGGCGGCGCTGTTGACGGTGGGCGGGTAATTGCGCGTGAACTTGAACTCGCAGCGCGCCTCGAAGGCGGCGCAAGTGTGTTCGGCGACTTCCTTCATGCGTCTTTCGATCAGGTCCAGCACCTCGATGCTGAAGGTGCGCACCGTGCCCTGCAGCTCGCAGAAGTCGGGCACCACGTTGGTGGCCTCGCCGGCGTGGATCATGGTCACCGAGATGACGCCCGCATCCACGGGCTTCTTGTTGCGGCTGATGATGTTCTGGAAGCCCTGCACCATCTGGCAGGCCACCGGCACCGGGTCTATGCCGGTGTGCGGCATCGCGGCATGGCCGCCCTTGCCGCGTATGGTGATCTTGAATTCATTGCTCGACGCCATCACCGGCCCCGCGCTGACGGCGAAAGTACCGACGGGCGCGCCCGGCCAGTTGTGCATGCCGAAGACGGCTTCGACGGGAAATTTTTCGAAGAGGCCGTCCTTGATCATCTCGCGCGCGCCGCCGCCGCCTTCCTCCGCCGGCTGGAAGATCAGGTAGACCGTGCCGTCAAAGTCCCGGTTCTGCGAGAAGTGGCGTGCCGCGGCCAGCAGCATGGCGGTGTGGCCGTCATGGCCGCAGGCGTGCATCTTGCCCGGCTGCGTGCTGGCATGGGGAAATTTGTTGAACTCCTGCATGGGCAGCGCGTCCATGTCGGCGCGCAGGCCCACGGCCCGGCCGCAGGCGCCGCCGTCGCGGCCGTGCACGATGCCGACCACGCCGGTGGTGCCCATGCCGCGGTGAACCGRGATGCCCCAGGACTCGAGCTTTTGCGCGACCACGTCGGCGGTGCGCACTTCCTGGAAACACAGTTCAGGGTGGGCGTGGATGTCGCGGCGCACGGCCGCGATGTCGGCCGCTCCGGCCAGGATGGATTCAATGATTTTCATGGTGGTGTCCCCTAAGAGTACATATTACCCAAGCCGGTTCCGCTTTGCATGACAGTGCCTGGGTTCCTGGCATTAATGCCTAAATCCGGCCCTCTTCAACCGCGTGGCAGGCCACGCGCACGCCGCCCAGGCTCAGGAACTCGGGCCTTTCGCTCTGGCATCGCGCATTGGCGTGCGGGCAGCGCGGGTGGAAGGTGCAGCCGCCGGGCGGGTTCAGCGGATTGGGCACTTCGCCCGACACCGGGGTGCGGGCGCGGCCGGTGTCGTGCATCTTGGGGATGGCGTCCAGCAGCATGCGTGTGTAGGGATGGCGCGGCCTGTCGAACAGGCTGTGCTTGTCGGCCAGTTCCACGAGTCGGCCCAGGTACATCACGCCGACCTGGTCGCTGACATGGCGCACCACCGCGAGATTGTGCGAGATGAAGAGGTAGGTCAGGCCGCGCGTGCGCTGCAGGTCCTTCATGATGTTGAGCACCTGCGCCTGCACGCTCACGTCGAGCGCCGAGGTGGGCTCGTCGCAGACCAGGAATTCGGGCTCGGTGGCCAGCGCGCGCGCGATGGAGATTCGCTGGCGCTGCCCGCCCGAGAACTGGTGCGGGTACTTGGGCATGTCCAGCGGCGACAGGCCGACCGACTTGAGCAGCTCGCCCACGCGCTCCTTGAGCGCGGCGCCGCCCTCCAGGATGCCGTGCTCACGCAGCGGCTCGGCGATGATGTCCTCGATCGTCCAGCGCGGGTTCAGGCTGGCATACGGGTCCTGGAAGATCATCTGGATACGGCTGCGTAGTTGCTGCCCGGCCGGTGTCTTGAACACCGCATGGGCGTCCTGGCCGTCAAAGGTCAGGCCGCCGCGCGTGGGTTCATACAGGCCCACCAGCAGGCGCGCCACGGTGCTCTTGCCGCAGCCCGATTCACCGACCAGCGCCAGCGTCTTGCCTTTTTCAATCTCGAAGCTCACCCCGTCGACGGCCTTGAGCAGCAGGCGAGGCTTGCGTTCCAGTACGCGGTTCAACCAGGGAGGCGATACGTCGAAGGTCTTGGCCAGGTCATGCGCCTGGACCAGCGGGGCCCCCGCGCTCGTTGCGCTTTGCAATGTTTCGATATTCAGGATTTCACTCATGCCGCTACCCCCGCATGCGCATCGTGCAGCCAGCAGGCCGCCCGCGTGGCGCCGGCCGGCATCAAGTCCGGCCTGTCCTGTCGGCAGCGGTCAAAAGCCTTGGGGCAGCGCGGGTTGAAGGCACAGCCCTGCGGGATGGCGTTCAGGCGCGGCATGGCGCCGTCGATCTGGTAGAGGCGCTCGCGCTCCACCGCGATGTCGGGAATCGCGGCCATCAGGCCTGCGGTATAGGGATGCGACGGGTGATTGATCACCTGGTGCACCGGGCCGATCTCGGCGATGCGCCCGGCATACATCACGGCCACGCGGTCGCAGGTCTCGGCGATCACGCCCATGTCATGGGTGATCAGCATCACGGCGGCGCCGCGCTGCTTGCAGATGTCTTTGAGCAAGGTGATGATCTGCGCCTGGATGGACACGTCGAGCGCGGTGGTCGGCTCGTCGGCCACGATCAGCTTGGGCTCGGCCGCCAGGGCGAGCGCGATCACCACGCGCTGGCGCATGCCGCCCGAGAACTGGTGCGGATAGTGGTCTATGCGCTGCGCGGCCGCCGGGATGCCGGTGTCGTCGAGCAGCTCGATGGCACGCGCCCTGGCTTCCCGCGCCGTCACCGGCAAGTGGGCCTGGATGGTTTCCACCAGTTGCCGGCCTATGGTGTAAAGCGGGTTCAGCGAGGTCAGCGGGTCCTGGAAGATCGCTCCTATCTTGCGTCCGCGGATGTGGCGCATGCGCTCATGGGGCAGGTTGTCGATGCGCTCGCCTTCGAGCAGCACCTGGCCGCCGGCCACACGCCCGGGCGGCTCCAGCAGGCCGATGATGGCGGCGCCGGTCAGCGATTTGCCCGCGCCCGATTCACCCACCACGCCGAGGATTTCACCGGGCGCGATGTCGAAGGAGATGTCGTCCAGTGCGCGCAGCGTGCCGCGCCGGCCGGGGAACTCGACCACCAGGTTCTTGATTTGCAGAAGACTCATAGTGGAATTCGGTTTCACTGGAGGCGTGGATTCAGGGCGTCGCGCAGCCAGTCGCCCAGCAGGTTCACGCTCAGCGCGATCAGCACCAGCATCAGGCCCGGGAATACGGTGATCCACCACTCGCCCGAGAACAGGTAATCATTACCCACGCGGATCAGCGTGCCCAGCGAGGGTGAGGTGGGCGGTGCGCCCACGCCCAGGAAGGAGAGGGTGGCCTCGGTGATGATGGCGGTCGCCACCTGGATGGTCGCCAGCACCAGCACCGGCCCCATCACATTGGGCAGCACGTGGCGGCGCATGATGCGCAGCGGCGCCACGCCGG
The DNA here is from genome assembly GCF_056405595.1 of Polaromonas sp. P1_G1. NCBI lineage: Bacteria > Pseudomonadati > Pseudomonadota > Betaproteobacteria > Burkholderiales > Comamonadaceae > Polaromonas > Polaromonas sp. P1_G1. The sequence goes on along the minus strand of NZ_JBFUBU010000026.1, from coordinate 46,806 downwards.
TCACGCGGGCGGCCTGCACGTATTCCTTGCCGCGCTCCACCATGGTCGAGCCGCGCACCGTGCGCGCGTACTGAACCCAGCCCGACTGGCCCATGGAGATCGACAAAATCAGCACACCCATGGCCAGCAGCTGGCTGGCGTCGGGAAACACCGCGCGGCCCACGCCCGCGATCAGCAGCGCGACCAGGATGGGCGGAAACGAGGACATCACGTCGCAGACCCGCATCAGGGCCGAGTCAATCCAGCCGCCGCGGAAACCCGCGAGCAGGCCCAGCGAGACACCGGCCGCCATGGACAGGAGGACGGAGGCGAAGCCCACCACCAGCGAGATGCGTGCGCCATACATCAGCGCAGACAAAATGTCGCGCCCCTGGTCGTCGGTGCCCAGCAGGTATTTCGAGCTGCCCTGCGCGCTCCAGGCCGGCGGCAGGCGGGCGTCGCTGAGTTCCAGCGTGCTCAGGTTGAACGGGTCATGCGGCGCCACCCAGCCGGCAAACACCGAGCAAAAAATGCAGACCAGCGCAATGGCCGCCGCCACCATCGCAACCGGTGATGTGCGAAAGCTGTGGCCCACATCACTGTCAAGCCAGCGCGCAAGGGTTTTTTTCATCAGGAGGAGCGTGGAGTCAGTGTCATCAGGAGCGAGTGAAGCGAGACCCGTGCCAGCCAGCAACAGCGCGGAACCGGTTTTGCCGGGCCGCTGCTGTTGTCCCCTGTAGGGGAGAGGCCGTTACGCGCAGCGAAAAGGCAACAGGGGGGCCTATTACTTCTTGATCGTCACCCACTTGAAGAACATGAAGTTGTCGGCAAGCTGAACCACGTCGACTTTTTTGCTCGTGCCCCACGCCAGCGACTGCTGATGCAGCGGCAGGGTGCCGATGTCGGCGCCGTGAATGTCGAAGGCTTCCTTGATCAGGGCGTTGCGCTTGGTCTTGTCGGTTTCGGACTGGATCTTCTTCGTCAGCTCGTCAACCTTGGGGTTGCAATACGCGCCCAGGTTGAACTGACCGGCGCCCTTGTCGTCCACGCAGGCGATCAGCGCATTGAGTGCGTTGTGGGCGTCATAGGTGGCCGGTGTCCAGCCCAGCATATAAAAGCTGGTGTCGCGGCGCAGGATCTTGGGGAAGTAGGTGCCCTTGGTCTCGGCCTGCAGGTTGATCTTCACGTTGATGCGCGACAGGTTGGCCGCCACGGCCTGGCAGATGCGGCTGTCGTTTACATAGCGGTCGTTCGGGCAGTTCATGGACACTTCGAAACCGTTGGGGTAGCCGGCTTCAACCATCAGTTTCTTCGCGGCTTCCGGGTCGTAGGGCAGACGCTTGTTCTGCTCCTGCTGGAAGCCGTTGATGCCGGGGCCTATCAGCAGGGCCGTTGGTCCCGAGGCGCCGCGCATCACGGTTTTCTTGATGCCGTCGATGTCGATGGCCTGGTAGAAGGCCTGGCGCACGCGCTTGTCCTTGAAGGGGTTCTTGCCCTTGATGTTTGAATACAGCAGCTCGTCGCGTTTCTGGTCCATGCCCAGGAAGATGGTGCGCAGCTCGGGGCCGACCAGCACCTTGGTGCCGGCATTGCTGTTGACGCGGTCGATGTCCTGCACCGGCACCGGTTCCATCACGTCGACCTCGCCCGACAGCAAGGCGGCCACGCGGGTCGCGTCGTTGCCGATAGGGGTGTAGATCACTTCCTGGACATTGCCGTCGATCTTGCCCCAGTAGGTGCCGTTGCGGACAAAGGTGGTGCGCACATTGGGCTGGCGCTCGCGCACACGGTAAGGGCCGGTGCCATTGGCGCGGAAGGAGGCCGCGTTTTCAATGCCTTTGCGGCGGTCCACCGGCCGGGTTGCCTGGTTGGTCTCGCACCACTTCTTGCTCATCATGTAGACCAGCGAAATCACGTCCGGCAGGATGGGGAAGGGCGTCTTGGTTTCGATCTCGACCACATGGTCGTTGATCTTGCGCACTTCCTTGAAATCGTTGGTGTAGCTTTTCATGTCCGAGCCCTCGGCCTGGGTGCGGTTGAAGCTGAACACCACGTCGTCGGCCGTGAACGGCGTGCCGTCATGGAACTGCACGCCCTTGCGCAGTTCGAAGCGCCAGACGGTCGGCGAGGTCTGCTTCCACGAGGTGGCCAGGCCCGGGGCCAGGCTCAGGTCCTTGTTGCGGATGACCAGGCCCTCATAGGCATTGCCGGTCACGCTGAGCTGCAGCGACTCGTTGAGCGAGTGCGGGTCCATGGACAGCGAATCGCCCTGGTTGGCGACTCTCAGGGTCTGCGCGGATGCGACAAAGCTGGTGGCCGCGAAGGCGCACAGCAGGCTGGCCGAGAGCAGTTTGGACTTGAATTTCATCGGGAACTCCTGGTGGAAGGGATGAGGGCTTGCGGGGTAAAAAACGGGAAAAAAGCGGAGAAAAAAGGTGCGGCCTGAGGTGTCAGTGGCCCGCGGCGTTGCCGACGCGCAGCCTGGGGTCCACCGCGAAGTACAGCAGGTCGACGACCAGGTTGATGATGACAAAAATCAGTGCGATCAGGCACAGGTAGGCCGCCATCACCGGGATGTCGGCGAAGGTCACTGCCTGGATGAACAGCAGGCCCATGCCGGGCCACTGGAACACGGTCTCGGTGATGATGGCGAAGGCGATCAGGCCGCCCAGCTGCAGCCCGGTGATGGTCATCACCGGGACCAGTGTGTTCCTGAGCGCGTGGCCGAAGTGGATGACGCGGTCGGGCAGGCCGCGGGCGCGCGCGAACTTGATGTAGTCGGTGCGCAGCACTTCCAGCATTTCAGCGCGCACCAGCCGCATGATCAGCGTCAGCTGGAACACCGCGAGCGTTACAGCCGGCAGCACGATGTGGTGCCAGCCGTCGGCCTTGAAGAGGCCGGTGCTCCACCAGCCGATCTGCACGGTTTCGCCGCGGCCGAAACTCGGGAACCAGCCCAGGCCCACGGCGAACACCAGGATCAGCAGGATGCCGATCAGGAAGGTCGGCAGCGACACGCCCAGCAGCGAAATCGTCATGAACACCTGGCTCAGGAAGCTGCCGCGGCGCAGCGCCGAATACACGCCCATGGGGATGCCGATCAGCAGCGCCATCAAGGCTGCCACCAAAGCCAGCTCCAGCGTCGCGGGAAAGCGTTCGGCGATCAGGCGCGAGACCTTGGCGCCCTGGCGCAGGCTCAGGCCGAACTCACCCTGCGCGGCATTCACGAGGAAATGCCAGAACTGCACGACGAAGGGCCGGTCCAGGCCGAGGTCGGCGCGCAGTTGGGTGATCTGGGCGGGGGAGGCATCCTGCCCCAGCAGGAACACCACCGGATCGCCGACATACTGGAACAGCATGAAGGCGATCAGGGCGACCACGACCATCACGATCACGGCCTGGATCAGGCGGCGCAGAATAAAAGCAAGCATCGGCCAAAGAAAAAGTATCGGGCGATACTAGCAGAGCAATTGCTATGCCGACACAGGGGTTTACTTTAGGGTTAAAGAAACCGCGTAGGCCCGGCACTTGCCCTGAATCGGGCTTTTCACTGCCCTTTTAAGGTGCCGCGCGCCTCTTTGCGGCGCGAATGGCGCTAAAGCCGCTGCAGCTTTTTTCGCACCAGGTGGATGTTGGCGCGCAGCGCATACAGCTCGTCTGCATAGGACAGTGGCACCGTGATCTTTTCGGCCCGGCGGTCCAGGTCGTTGAGTTCTTCCAGAAGGGCCTGGTTTTTGGCGCTGTTGCGGTCGCCGTCGCCGCTGCCGTCCACCCGGTTTTCGATGTCGCGCAGCCGGCCGTACCAGCGGAAGATGCGCGAGCGCACACGAAACGCGTATAGCGGCGGGATGATGCGCGACAGCGGCAGCATGATGGCGATGATGATGCCCATCACCAGCCACATGCGCTCGACCAGGTTGGCCACCCAGAAGGGGAGGTAGCGCTGCAGCACCGGTGTGCCGTTCTTGATGGCGCGCTCGGCTTCCTTGGAAATGGGCAGCTCGCTGTTGTCGCGGTTGGGGTATTCGCGGGCGTTCTTGAACCAGCCGGCCCCGCCGTGGATCTCGTTGCCCGCCTGGGCCAGCAATTGCTGCAGCGCGGGGTGGGTGCCGGTGCGCGTGATCAGCGAGGTGGTGGACGCCACCAGCCGCACGTCGTCGGGCGGGATGTTGCCGGCCAGGTCCACCACGCCGCGCGGCAGGCGTGTGGGCGTGAGGAAGGCGAAACGCCGGGAATAGGCCTCGCTCTGGGCGAAGTTCATCAGCTTCACGCCGGGCGTCTGCAGCAGCATCTGCACCATCAGCGATTCGGGCGCGGATGCGAACACGATGGCGTCCAGCTCGCCGCCCAGGAAGGCCACGGTGGCGGGCGTCTGCTCCAGCCGGGACAGTTTCAGCGTCGCGGCGTCAATGCGGTTGCTGTCCAGCAGTTTGGCCATCAGGCTGGGAACGCCGCTGCCGGGCGTGCCCACGTTGACGCGCAGGCCTTGCAACTGCGTGAGCGATGCCAGGCTGGCGTCCTCTATCGGGTCTGCTTTGGCCGGTCGGCCGCCCGGATTCTTGGCCGCCCGCGCCGCGGCGGCCACCCTGCGCGCGGCGTCCTCGCGGTAGAACAGCCAGAGCGGCTCCACAAACAGGCTGCCGAGCGAAGCCAGGTCTTCCTCGTCCTGGTCGGTGTAGTCACTGGTGCCGCCCTGGACAAAACCCACGTCCACCTTGCCTTCACGCAGCAGCTGGAGGTTGGCGGCCGAGCCCTCCGAGGGCTGCAGGACCACCTGGATGCCCTCGGCCGCCAGGGCCCTGGCGTAGCGTTTGCCGAATTCCTCATACGCGCTTTGCGCCGGACCGGTGGCCAGCGTCACGCGCTTGGGCGGATTCGGGTCCAGCCACCAGTAGGCCAGCGCCAGCAATGCGACGGCCAGCAGGATGAACGGGCCGGCGGAGACCGTCAGGTCGCGCAGCGACAGCAGGGTGTAGCGTATGGTTTTGGACATGCGGGCAACCTTATCACGCTGCCGCCCCTTGCTTATTTCACCCTTTTTTCAATCGCGGTCACCGTGAACTGGCCGTCCACCTTCTCGACGTGAAAACCGACCTGGTCGCCCGCGCTCAGCGACTCCAGCAGCCCGGGGTCGCTGACCCGGAACACCATGGTCATGGGCGGCATCTCCAGGTTTTTGATCTCGCCGTGCTTGATCGTGAGCTTGCCGGCCTCCTTGTCGACTTTGCGGATTTCGCCTTCGGTCAGCGGAGCGGTGGCTTGCGCCAGGGCTGCGGAAGCGGCCAGCGTGGCGAACAGCGTGAACAGTGCTTGTTTCAGATGTTTCATGGTGATTCCTTGTCAAACGCGGTGATAGCTTTGATAAATACGGCTGCTGCCGTCTTGAAGAACGAGCAGCACGTCGTAGGGGTCCTTGCGCCCGGCATACAGCGGCGCATCCATGCCGGGCGAGCCGACCGGCATGCCGGGCACGGCCAGGCCAATGGCTTTGGGGGCCTCCTTGAGCAGGCGCTGCACCTCGCGGGCCGGCACATGGCCTTCCAGCGCGTAGCGTTTGCCTTTGGCGCTGACCTCACCGGTATGGCAGGAACCGAGCTTGTCCGGGATGCCCAGGCGCTTGCGAGCGGCCGTGTTGCCGCTGTCGTGCACGCGCACCGCGAAGCCGTTGGCCTCGAGGTGCGCCACCCAGTCCTTGCAGCAGCCGCAATCGGGGTCTTTCCAGACCTCGACCTGGGGCAAGGTCTGCGCCAGCAGTGCCGGCGCGATAGCGGGGCCGGCGATCACGGCCATGGCCTGAATCAGTTGTCGTCTTTGCATCGTGTGCTCCTTGTGTCGGATGAAAAATCGGTGAATCCGTTTCAGCGCGTCACGCTGATCTTGCCGACCATGCCGGCCTGGTAGTGGCCGGCGATCAGGCAGGCGAAGTCGAATTCACCGGTACGGTTGAAGGTCCAGACCAGCTCGCCCGACTTGCTGGCGGGTACATGTGCCATATAGGGCTCGTCGTGTTCCATCCCTGGGAATTTCACCATCATCGCGGCATGCGCATCGAGCTCCGGTTTGGTGCCGATCACCAGTTCGTGCAGGAGTTTCCCCTGGTTGCTGATCACAAAGCGCACGGTTTCGCCCTGCTTGAAGGCTAGCTTGTCGGGTGTGAAGCGCATGGTATCGCTCATGGTCAGCGTCACGGTGCGGGTGACCGATTTAGCGTCACCGGCAATGCCCCAGTCCTTTTGTTCTTTTCTGGCGGCTGCGGGCGGCTTGCCCGCATGGTCTTCGTTGCCGTGGGCTAAAGCGGCCGAGGCCCCCACGACGATGGCACAAACGGCGATGGATTGAAGCGTGGATTGAAATTTCATGATGTTCCTTGAATTGTGTTGAATGGAGAAAGAGCGTCAATGGCAGAGCGTCAATGGCTGCCATGGCCCGCGGGCTTGCGGATCTGGACTTCGGTGGAAGGTACGGCGGCTGCGCTGCCGGCCCTGTCGCGTGTTGCTTCGGGTAGCTCGCCCTTCCACTCAAAAGCCTGCGTGCCGGGCGGCTGGCGGTACCAGCCCGGGTCCTTGTAGTCACCAGGTTTCTGGCCGGCGCGCACCTTGAGCATGCTGAACATGCCGCCCATCTCCACGCCGCCATAAGGCCCCTTGCCGGTCATCATGGGCGCGGTGTTGTCGGGAATCGGCATTTCCATGCTGCCCATGTCGGCCATGCCGCGCTCGCCCATCACCATGTAGTCGGGCGCGGCTTTCTGGATTTTGCCGACCAGGCCGCGGTGGTCCACGCCCAGCATGGTGGGCACGTTGTGGCCCATGGCGTTCATGGTGTGGTGGCTCTTGTGGCAATGAAACGCCCAGTCGCCTTCCTCGTCGGCGAGAAACTCCAGTTGCCGCATCTGGCCCACGGCCACGTCGGTGGTCACTTCGGGCCAGCGGGCCGGCTTTGGCGTGGGCCCGCCGTCGGTGCCGGTCACCGTGAACTCATGGCCGTGCAGGTGGATCGGGTGGTTGGTCATGGTCAGGTTGCCCACGCGGATGCGCACCTTGTCATTTTTGCGCACCACCAGCGGGTCTATGCCGGGGAAGATGCGGCTGTTCCAGCTCCACAAATTGAAGTCCAGCATGGTCATGATTTTCGGCGTCATGCTGCCGGGCTCTATGTCGTAGGCGTTGAGCAGGAAAACAAAGTCGCGGTCCACCTCGGCGATCAGCGGGTGTTTTTCCTTGGGGTGGGTCACCCAGAAGCCCATCATGCCCATGGCCATCTGCGTCATCTCGTCGGCATGCGGGTGGTACATAAAGGTGCCGGGCCGCCGCGCGATGAACTCGTAGACAAAGGTCTTGCCTACGGGAATCGCCGGCTGGTTCAGGCCGGCCACACCGTCCATGCCATTCGGCAGGCGCTGTCCGTGCCAATGGACGCTGGTGTGCTCAGGCAGCTTGTTGGTGACGAAGATACGCACACGGTCGCCTTCCACCACCTCGATGGTCGGGCCTGGGCTCTGCCCGTTGTAGCCCCACATATGGGCCTTGAAGCCGGGCGCCATCTCGCGCACCACGGGTTCGGCCACCAGGTGGAACTCCTTGACGCCGTTGTTCATGCGCCAGGGCAGGGTCCAGCCGTTGAGCGTGACCACGGGGTTGTAGGGCCGGCCGTTGGGCGGGGTGAGTGGCGCGGCCGTGTTGGCATGCGTCATGGCGGCCGGCTCGGGCAGGGCGGCCATGGCCACCTTGCTGACGGAGGCGGCGGCCACGGCGCTCATGCCTGCCGTGGCGGCGCGGTTGAAGAAATGTCGTCGATTCATGAAATGTCCTGTTTATTTGTGATGCGGGCCTGGCCTCAGGGAGCGGCTGCGGCCGCGCCATTGGAGGAGGAGCGTTCCGCGGATGCGCCGGAAAGCGCGTCGTAGGGCGCGCCGGCCAGCACGGTGCGCAGGGCTATATCGGCCAGCCAGAAGTCGCGCTGGGCCAGGACCGCTTCGCTCGCGGCCTGTGTTTGCGCGCGCGCTTCGGCCAGCAGCTCAAAGACGCTGGCCAGCATGCCGTTGTAGCGCAGCAGGGTCTCGTCGTTGACGAAGCGCGACAAGGGCAGGACTTCCTTCTCGTAGTGGCTGGCCAGGTCCCAGGCCGTGCGGTAGCCGTGGTAGGCCTCGCGCGCTTCACTGCGGGCTTTGACCGCCAGCTCGCGCACGCGGGCCGCATTGCCCATCGCGTCCCACAGCGCGTCGGCGCCGGGTTCGCGCCGGCTTGCGCGCTGCCGCGCCCACTGCACCGCCGCCACCTGCAGGTCCAGCCGCTGCTGCAGAACGCGGCTTTCCACGTCGGGCAATTCCTGGGGCCGTACCGGCAGTTCGGGCAGGCGGTCCGGCAGCGCAAAGCCGGTTTGCGCACCCCACAGGCCCAGCGCCACGACCAGCTTTTCGCGCTCGCTGAAAGCCGCTTGACGGGCGCGCGCGAGTTGCGCTGCCGCATCGGCCAGCAGCAGTTGTTCGCGCGCCTGCTGCAACTTGCTCCAGTTGCCGGCGCGCGCCATGCGGCGGGCCAACTCGCCGCCGGCTTCCGCGCTGTCTTTGGCGTCGGCCATCAGGCGCGCGATCTGCGCGGCCGCGACGGCGCGTGTCCAGGCTTGCCGCACCTGGGCCGACAGCAGGGCCATGTCCTGGCCGGCCTGGCGTCTGGCCGGGCTGGCGGGGAGGGCGGCATCCGAGACATTCACGCCTTGCGCGGCCAGCGAGACCTGCAGGCCGGGATTGTTGAGCAGGGCAATGCGCACCGCCGTGTCGGCGCTGAGCGGGCCTGCCGCCAGCAAGGGCGCGATGGCCGCTCCGGAATCCGTGCCCGGCCGCGCGATGGCGACAGGGGTGGACGCCTGGCCCTGGGCCAGCGCCTCCAGGCCGCTGACGCCGCCGTCGAAGGGCACGGCCGCGCGAGCCGTGAGTGTGAGAAACAGCAAGGCCGGCGTGCCCAGTTGCCGCAGGCCGGGCCGGCGACGAAGAAAGAAACTGTTCATGGCCGGCCTCATGGTTTTTGGGCGGCGGGCGCCGCGGGCTTGACTTCCCGGGCCTGTTCCCACTTCAGCAGGTCGGCATGCCCTCGCGGGAACTGGCCTGCGGCGGCGTTGGCTTTTTTCCAGTCATCGGCGGCGAGTTCGACACCGGTGGGCAGGCCCGCAAAGGCCGACGCGTAGAAGACAGCCGGGACAGGTGAGGCCGGGTCGGCCGCCTGTTCGGTGGGCCGGGGATCCAGCCGCGGGTAGGGGGTTGGGGCCTGCGCGTTGGCGGCGGATGCCGCGGACAGCAGCAAAGCCAGCACCCAGGCGTGCGGGTTTGAAATGACACGGGTGTTCACAAAAATCTCCTGAAATACAAGCGGGTGCGATGGCGGGCATCGCAAGGCCCAGCACGTTCAGCCGCAAAGGACTGTGCTGGATGGCAAGTACAGACCCACTACGGGCCTGGAGATCAGGAAATGGGCGGTTTCTGGCGCAGCGCGGCATCGGCGCTGGCGAAGGAGTCTGCCGCCGGACGGGGCAGGGTGGGTGCGCTGAAATGAGGCATGGCGCCAGGCGCCGCAAGTGACAGCGCCACCGTGTGGCAGGCCTGGCAGGCGGCGCAGGTTTCGCAATGGCCGTCGGCTGAATGGCTGTTGCCGCCATCCGTGGGTTGTTCCGCGCAGTCGTGCAGGGCCGGCGTCTCTGTAGCGTGGCCGGTATGAGCCGTCTCCGCGTCTTCATGAAGGTGGCCGGCCTCGGCGGCCACTTGCGTCGCTTGATGCTGAAGCTGGCCGGCCGCCATCTGCGTGGCCATCGCGTCGCCCACCCAGCCGCGCAAGGGCAGCAAGGCGATCAGGACGGCGAAGAGCAAATGGCGCATCGGTGAATGATAGGGGATGTGCCCGGAAAGTTCCGCGCACGTGCATCCGATTTTTGCCGACTCATGCCCTACCCTATGGATAGGGTGCCGGCAGGGGAATGGCAGCATGGTCGAAAATGGCGAATTGGAAGTGAATTTTCTTTTTGATTTTCAGAGGAGTCAGGCATTTGAAACTTTTGGCGCGCTCTTTGAGCCCGGGTGTCGCGGCCGCGCTGGCATCGGCCTTGCTGTTCGGCGCGGGGACGCCGCTGGCCAAATGGCTGCTCGGCGAGATGAGTCCCTGGATGCTGGCCGGGCTTTTGTACCTGGGATCCGGCCTGGGCCTGTTCGTGTATCGCCGGATGCGGCGCGCCGCCCGCCCGCGCCTGGCCCCTGGCGAGATGCGCTGGCTGGCCGCCGCGGTGCTGTGCGGCGGCGGCATCGCGCCGGTGCTGTTGATGTACGGGCTGTCGGCCATGCCTTCCAGCCACGCCGCCTTGCTGCTCAATGCCGAAGCGGTGTTGACGGCCGTGCTGGCATGGATGGTGTTCAAGGAAAACGTCGACAGGCGGATCGCGCTGGGCATGGCCGCCATCGTGGCGGGCGCGCTGCTGCTCAGCTGGCCCCAGTCTGATTCATCTGATCCATCAACGTCCACATTTGCCTTGCTGTGGCCGGCATCCGCGGTGCTGCTGGCGTGTTTTTTCTGGGCTCTGGACAACAACTTCACGCGAAAGGTGTCGCTGACGGATGCTTCATGGATTGCCTGCGTGAAAGGGCTGGCTGCAGGCGTCACGAACCTGTTGCTGGCTTTCCTGATGGGGGCGGCGCTGCCGGGCTCGGGAAAAACAGCCATCGCCATGGGGGTCGGGCTGCTGGCCTACGGTGTGAGCCTGGCGCTTTTTGTCGTCGGCTTGCGGCATCTGGGGACTTCGCGGGCCGGGGCTTACTTTTCGACGGCGCCGTTTGTCGGGGCGCTGTTTTCCGTGGTGTTTCTGGCGGAGCCCATCACCTGGAAACTCCTGGCGGCCGCCGCGCTGATGGCATACGGTATCTGGCTGCACCTGACCGAGCACCACGCGCATGTGCATACGCATGACGTCCTGGAGCATGAACACGCGCACACGCACGACGAGCACCATACGCACGACCATACGCCCGCGGTCGCGGGAACGCATTCGCATCCCCACAGGCACGAGCCCGTGACCCACAGCCATGCCCATTACCCGGACGTCCATCATCGCCACGGCCATGATGGCGGCCGTTGACCAACGGAGCTGGATCGCCCGGCGGCCTCAGTTTTTTTGAAGCTGCAGCCGGGCCTTGTCCAGCCACAGCTGCAGGCTGTCCAGCAAGTCCCCACGGCTGAAGGAGCAGCTTTCTTCGGTGAACAGCGCGCTGGACTCAAGCCGGTTCAGCAACTGCGACAGCACGTCGCCGAAACGCTCGGGTAGCGACGCCGACAGGCTTGCCTGCCGCATCGCGAGTTGCGAAAAGTCGGCCACGCCCAGGGTGTCGTCGCGCAATTGCCGCAGGGCGTTTTGCAGGGTGTCGAGCTGGTCCTGGGCTGTCATGGCTTGATTGCAGGAAAAGGTCTAGGCGGCCGCCGAGGCCGTCACACGCGACGGCATGCGGTCAAACACCAGGGTCAGCATGGCCAGCAGGCCGAAGGGCACGCCCACCCAACCCAGTTGCGCAAAGCCCACTTGATCCAGCAGCGCGCCGCTGATCACAGCGCCCAACGCCGTGCCCACGTAGAGCATGGAGCCGTTGAGGCTCAGCAGCAGCGGCGCCTGCGCCGGCGAGAGGCTGGCCAGCCGGCTTTGCTGCGGCGCCATCAGGCCGAAGCCCGCGATGCCCCAGGCCACCAGCACGGCCATGGTGGCCGGTACATTGCCGCGCGTGAGCGGCAGCAGGCACATCATCGCGACCAGCACGGCCAGCTGCACGCGCAGGGTGCGCAGCGCGCCGAAGCGATCCGTCGCCCAGCCGCCCATCAGCGTGCCGCCGACACCGGCCAGGCCGAAGACCGCCAGCGTGGCCGAGAGTTGCGCCGAGTTCATGGGGTTGAGCGCCTGCAGCACCGGCCCGACATAGGCAAACACGCTGAAGATGGCGATGAAGTACAGCAGGGTGCGGCCCCACACGCGCAGCACCGCGCCCTGGCGCGCGGCGGCCTGGAAGCCCGCGAAGCTGGTGCCGGCGCTGGCCATGTTGGCGGGAATCAGCCAGCTGGCAGCGACCAGCGCCGTCAGGCTTGCCGCCGCCGACAGCCACACCGGCACGCGCCAGCCGAACTCAAAACCCAGCCAGGCGCCTATGGGCAGGCCCACGGCGTAGCTGATGCTCATGCCCAGGAAGGTGATGGACAGCGCCCGGCCGCGCAGCGCGGGCACCACCATGCTGACGGCCAGCGCCGAGGCTGCCGCGGTGAACATGGCGCCCGCACCCATCAGCACGCGGCCCAGCAGCAGCAAGGGCAGGTTGGGCGCCAGGGCGCACACCAGGCAGCCCGCCGTGAACAGCGCCAGCGCCAGTTGCACCGCGCGTTTGCGGGGCCAGCGGGCCGTGAGGATGATGAGCAGCGGCGCCAGCACGGCGGTGGCCACGGCATAGGCCGTCATGGCCTGGCCGGCAGCCGCCACGCTGATGCCCAGCGAGAGGCTCATGGGCTGCAGGATGCCGCCCAGCACAAAGGCGCCGCTGCCTATGACCAGGTTGCACAGGGCGAAGAAATACAGGATGGGGGGCATGGTGTTCATGAAGGCGGCGTCGGGTCGGCGGGACCGCGCAAGTCGCCCAGGGGTGGCGGGCGCAAGCAGCGATCAAATCAGGAGCGGGGTCAGTCTGTCCCCGCCATTGTGCGGGAAGCGGCCCGACCCTGCAGGGCCGGGGGCAAGTTGACGCCAAAAAAGCCAGGCCTGGGCAAGCCATGGCCCTTTGACGCGCAGCTTTGGTGCGCTTTGCAGAGCCCCGAAGCCGGCCGGTGCGAGCTGGTCGCCCGTGCTTACTGGATCATGCCGAGGAACTGCTTGAGCTCGGCGGTCTGCGGGTTGGAGAACACCTCGTCGGGCGGGCCGATCTCGTGCACGCGCCCCTGGTGCATAAAGACCACGCGGTCGCAGACCTTGCGGGCGAAATTCATCTCGTGCGTCACCATCAACAGCGTCATGCCCTCGGCGGCCAGGCTTTCCACCACCTGCAGCACCTCGCCCACGAGTTCCGGGTCCAGCGCCGAGGTGATCTCGTCGCACAGCAGCACCGAAGGCTGCATCGCCAGCGCGCGCGCGATCGCCACGCGCTGCTGCTGCCCGCCCGAAAGCTGGTCGGGCCAGGAATCGAATTTTTCGGCCAGGCCCACGCGCTGCAGCAACGCGCGCGCGTGCTCGGCGGCGGGGGCGCCGGCCGTCTTCTTGACCAGCGTGGGTGCCAGCATGATGTTCTTGCCGACCGTCAGGTGCGGGAACAGGTTGAAGCTCTGGAAGATCATGCCCACGCGCTGGCGCAGCTCGCGCATGACCTGCGGGTTGTCGTGCAGCAGGTGTTTGCCGTCCACGCGCAGCGTGCCGCTCTGGAAGACTTCCAGCCCGTTGATGCAGCGCAGCAGAGTGCTTTTGCCCGAACCGCTTTTGCCGATGATGGCGATCACTTCGCCGGCCTTGACTTCGAGGTCTATGCCTTTCAAGACCTCGTTGGTACCGAAGCTTTTGCGCAACTGGTTGATTTCGACCAGTGTCCTATCGGCCGTGGCGAGGGATGGGGTGGCTGTGGCGTTAGGGTTAGCGTCCATTTCTGGCTTTCCTCTCAAGCTTGCGGGCATACAGGGATATGGGGAAACACAGCGCGAAGTACATCAGCGCGACGCAGCTGTACACCACAAAAGGTTTGAAGGTGGCGTTGGTGATCATGGTGCCGGCCTTGGTCAGCTCGATGAAACCGATCACCGAGGCCAGGGCGGTGCCTTTGACCACCTGCACCAGGAAGCCGACAGTGGGCGGCACGGCGATGCGCACGGCCTGCGGCAGCACGATGTAGCGCAACTGCTCGCCGAAGTTGAGCGCCAGGCTTTGCGCGGCTTCCCACTGGCCCTTGGGGATCGCGTCGACACAGCCGCGCCAGATCTCGGCCAGGTAGGCGCTGGTGTACAGCGTGAGCGCCACCGCGGCCGCCACCCAGGCCGGCACGTTGATGCCGAACAGCGCCAGGCCGAAGTAGGCCAGGAAGAGCTGCATCAGCAGTGGCGTACCCTGGAACAGCAGCACATAGCCGTCGAGCGCGCGGCGTGCGATGCGCGCGGCTTTCTGCGCGCCCGGCACCGCGCGCGCGGCCGACAGCCGGCCCACCAGCAGCAGCGCGCCGACAATGCCGCCGCCGATGAAGGCGACCAGCGAGAGAACGATGGTCCAGCGCGCCGCCAGCAGCAGGTTGCGGAAGATGTCCCAGACGGTGAATTCGATCATGGTGTACCTGTCTTGGGTTATCGGCCGAAGAGGAAGCGGGGACCAGCCCAGTTAAGGAGCTTGCGCACTGCTACGGAAAGGGCCAGGTAAATCAAGGTGGCAATGATGAAAGCCTCAAAGGCCCGGAAGTTGCGGCCCTGGATCAGGTTGGCGGCATAAGACAGTTCCTGCGTGGAGATCTGCCCGCAGACGGCCGAGCCCAGCATCACGATGATGATCTGGCTCACCATGGCCGGCCAGACCTTCTTGAGCGCCGGCGGCAGCACCACGCGGGTGTAGATCTGCACCCGATTGAGCGCCAGGCTTTCGGCCGCCTCGACCTGCCCGCGCGGCGTGGCTTCGACACCGGCGCGGATGATCTCGGTGGCGTAGGCCGACAGGTTGATCACCATGGCCAGCACCGAGGCGGTTTCGGGCGAAAGCTTGAAGCCCGCGGCCGGCAGGCCGAAGAAGATAAAAAACAGCTGCACGATAAAAGGCGTGTTGCGAATCAACTCGACGTAAGCGCCCACCACCCAGCGCAGCCAGGTCGGCCCGCTGGCACGCGCCCAGGCAAAGCCCATGCCCATGAATACGCCCAGCACCGACGAGATCGCCGTCAGGCCCAGCGTCCACACGACACCGGTGGCCAGCAGCGGCCATTGCGACAGCACGGCCATGAAATCAAGCTCGACACGCATGGGTCACATCCTTTGAAAGATCACCGTCGGTTCTTCCCTACCAGCAGCCGCAGTGGAACCGGCTTAGCCGGGCCACCAGCGGCGCCCCCTGCAAGGGGGGAGGCGGTTACGCGAAGCGAACCGCAACGGGGGTGTACAACTTACTGCGGCAAATCGCCGGCAGGACGGCCGAGCCACTTCATGGCCAGCTTGTCGAGGTCGCCTGATTTCTTGCCCTCGGCGATGATTTCATTGACTTTCAGGCGCAGCTTGTCTTCGCCCTTGCCGACCCCGATGAAGTTGGGCGAGTCTTTCAGCAACAGCTTGTATTCGGTGTTGAGTTGCGGGTTCTTGGCCATCATGTTGCCTGCGACCGACGCGCCGGTAGCGATCAGTTGCACCTGGCCGGCGGTGTAGGCCGACACCGTGGTGTTGTTGTCTTCAAAGCGCTTGATGTCCGTGCCGGCGGGCGCGACCTTGCTCAGTTCCTGGTCTTCCAGGGCGGCGCGGGTCACGCTGATGGTTTTGCCGTTGAGGTCGGCAAACGATTTGATGCTGATGCTCTTGGGGCCGAACACGGCCTGGAAGAATGGAGTGTAGGCGGCGGTGAAGTCGATGACTTTTTCGCGCTCCGGGGTTTTGCCCAGCGTGGAGATCACCAGGTCGGCCTTCTTGGTTTGCAGGTAGGCGATGCGGTTGGCGCTGGTCACGGGCAGGAGTTCAATCTTGACGCCGAGTTTTTGCGCGATGTAGCCGGCCATCTCCACGTCCAGGCCCTGGGGCTTGAGGTCGGTGCCGACCATGCCGTAAGGCGGGAAGTCGGTCGGGATGGCGATCTTGATTTCCTTGGCCTTCATGATGTCGTCCAGCGCGTTTTGCGCATGGGCGCCGGAGGCGGCCAGCACGGCGGCTGCGGCGAGGGCGAAAGAGAAAACGCGTTTGCTGGACTTCATAGCAGGGCTCCAAGGTAGGTTGAGGAATCGTCTGTGGTTTTGGCCGAGGCACGGCCGGGCTTGCGAACACGGGAAGGCGGGGAAGACGCCGGTTTGTCGGCAGGGGCTTGCGCGGCCAGCGGGCTCAGTGCGCTGCGCAGTTGCGCCAGCGGATCACCGCCGCCCGCCTGCAGCTTGAGCGCGGCCTGCACGCTGCCGATGTGCGCCTGCATGAGTTTTTCGGCTTTCGCCAGGTCGCCTTTTTCCAGTGCCTGCACGATGAGCACATGCTCTTCGCAGGACTGGGCCGCGTCGTGCGAGGACTGGTAGAGCATGGCGATCAGGGTGGTGCGCGCGGTGAAGTCGCGCAGGGTGTCGGCCAGCAGGCTGTTGCCCAGGCATTCGGCCAGGCACACGTGGAAGTCGCCCAGCAAAAAGCTGCGCAGGCCCACGTCGTCGCCCTTGATGGCGGCTTTTTCGCGGGTCAGATGGCTTTTGAGCTGCTTGATGGCGGCCTTGCTGACGTCGGTGGTGCAGCGGATCAGGCCCATCTCGATCACGCGGCGCGCCTCAAAGGCCTCGCGCGCTTCTTCCTGGGAGGGCTCGATCACATACCAGCCGCGCCGGCTGCTGACGGTGACAATGCCGCGCACCGCCAGCCGGGTCAGGGCTTCACGGACGATGGTGCGGCTGCAGTCAAACAGCAACGCCAGCTGCTGCTCGCCCAGTCGCGAGCCGGGCGCAAGCTTTTGCGCCATCACGGCTTCGATGATGCGATTGCTGATGTCGGGGGCGGTGGCCATGCACAGGGCAGTGCATATCCCGTGCCAGCCCGTTTGGCTGGTTCAACCAACTGGTATACAAGTTTTGCGCACCTGACTGGCGTGCCTGCGCACCGGCTTGTGGCTTTGTGGTGGCCGGGTGCACCAGAACGGGGATTTTCCTGGCGCGGGCCCTCAGTCCATCTTGGCGCCTGAAGCCTTGACGGCTTGCGCCCAGCGCGGCATTTCCGTGGCCAGGAACTGCGCGAACTCTTCGCTGCCCATAAAGGCCGGGTCGGCGCCCTGGGTCACCATGCGGTTGCGGATCTCGGGGTTGCTCATCACCTGCTTGAAGGCGTCGCTGAGTCTGGCGGTCACGTCCTTGGGCAGGCCTGCGGGTGCGAGGAAACCGTAGAAGCCCACCACCTCAAAGCCCTTGATGCCCGATTCAATGACGGTCGGGATATCCGGCAGGGCCGGGTTGCGCTCTTTGCTGGTCACGGCCAGCGCGTGCACCTTGCCTTGCTTGTGGTAATTGGCGGCCTGCGGGATCGATTCAGCCATGAACTGCACCTGGCCGGCCATCAGGTCGGTAAAGGCCGGCGCGCTGCCCCGGTAGGGAATGTGCACCATGAACAGCCCGGTGGCGTTCTTGAACATCTCGGGGACAAGATGGCTGATGCCGCCGTTGCCGGCCGAGCCGTAGTTGACCTGGCCCGGCCTGGCCTTGGCATAGGCGATGAATTCCTGCAGGTTGTTCACCGGCAGTTTGGGGTTGACCAGCAGAGCCAGCGGCTGCATGGCGGTGCGCGCGATCGGCGTGAAGTCCTTCAGCGTGGCATAGGGCAGCTTGCTGTACAGCGCGGGGTTGATCACCATCACGCCGGTGTTGGCCAGCATCAGGGTGTAGCCGTCGGGAGCGGCCTTCATCACGTCCTGCGCGCCCACGGTGCCGCCGGCGCCCGACTTGTAGTCGATCACGATGGGCTGGCCCAGCACCGCCTGCAGGCGTTCGGTCAGCAAACGCGCATGCTGGTCCAGCGGGCCGCCGGCCGGGAAGCCGATGACGACGCGGATGGGCTTGTCGGGAAAGGCCGCCATGGACGCGGAGGAAGCCAGGGCGGCCGCGGCCAGTGCCGTGAGGACTTTGCGGGGCAGGGCGAAGAAGCGATTCATGAAGTCTCCAGTTGTCTTGTTTCCGCGTGTAAGCGGCACGGGTCCGTGGTGAAGGCGAGAAAACGGCGGAAGGCCCGCGGCCTCCAGCGAAAGCCCACGCGGTGCAGCTTCATCATAGTGAGCGCCGGTCACTCAAGTGACAGTGATTTATACGGAGCTTCCCGGATGTGGGCGGCGCGGACTCGCGGTAGGCTGGGGCCCCACGTCAGCACTTGCCTGGAGCCCTTTCTTGACCCTTGATTCCGATACCGGCCAGGCCGCCCCTGCCGCGACGCTGCACACGCTGCACCACCAGGTCTGGCCCAAACGCCTGCCGCACAGCATCACGCCGCCGGCGACCTCGCTGTGGCACAACCTCGCGGTCAGCGCGCTGCGTTTCCCTGACAAGCCCGCGCTGGTGTTCTTTAACCGCGTACTCAGCTATGCCGAAGTGATGCGGCAAGCCGAACGCCTGGCCGCCACGCTGCACAGCCTGGGTGTGCGCAGCGGCGATCGCGTGGTGCTCAATATGCAGAACTGCCCGCAGTGGGTGATCGCGCACTTTGCGATCCTGCGCGCCAACGCCGTGGTGGTGCCGGTCAACCCGATGAACCGGGCAGAGGAACTCAAGCACTACATCACCGACCCCGACGCGAAAGTCGCCATCACGTCGGCCGACCTGGCGGCCGAGCTGGCGAAAGCCAACGCGCAGCTGGAACCCGGCGAGCGGCTGGCGCACATGGTGGTCACGCACTACAGCGACGCCTTCGACATCGCCGGGGGAGGCGAGGGCGACGCGGCCATGCCGCCGGCCTGGCGTGACTGGCTGCGCACGCGCCATGCACTGCCGGCGCTGGAGGGCGGCAGCGTGATGGACTGGGCCGAGGCGATTGCGGGTACAGGAGACCTGCCCCCACACACCGCCACGCCGCAAGACCTGGCCGTGCTGCCCTACACCAGCGGCACCACCGGCCTGCCCAAGGGCTGCATGCACACCCATGCCAGCATCATGCACAACGCGGTGGCCAGTTGCCTGTGGGGCGGCAGCACGTTTGAGAACGTGACGCTGTCCGTGGTGCCCATGTTCCATATCACCGGCATGGTGTCGGTGATGCATGCGTCCATTTACGGCAGCGCGACGCTGGTCATCATGCCGCGCTGGGATCGCGAACTGGCCGGGCGCCTGATCTCGCGCTGGCGCGTGACGCACTGGACCAACATCCCGACCATGGTGATAGACCTGCTGGCCAGTCCCAACTTTGCCGACTTCGACCTCAGCAGCCTGGTCTACATAGGCGGCGGCGGCGCGGCCATGCCGCAAGCGGTGGCGCAGCGCCTCTGGGAGCAATACGGCCTGCGTTTTGCCGAAGGCTACGGCCTCACGGAAACCGCCGCGCCCTCGCACAGCAACCCCTATGACGCCACCAAGCAGCAATGCCTGGGCGTGCCCTTCGTGAGCTGCGACGCACGCGTGATCGACCCGCTCACGCTCAAGGAAGTGCCGCAGGGCGAGCAGGGCGAAATCGTCATGAGCGGGCCGCAGGTGTTCCAGGGCTACTGGAAGCGCCCCGACGCGACGGAGCAGGCTTTTGTCGAACTCGACGGCAAGCGCTTCTTCCGCTCCGGCGACCTGGGCCGCGTGGACGAGCAGGGCTATTTCTTTATCACCGACCGGCTCAAGCGCATGATCAACGCTTCGGGCTTCAAGGTCTGGCCGGCCGAGGTCGAGGCCTTGATGTTCAAGCACCCGGCTATCCAGGAAGCCTGCGTGATCTCGACCCGCGACGCCTACCGCGGCGAAACCGTCAAGGCCGTGGTGGTGCTGCGCCCCGCTGCGAAGGGGAAAACGAGCGAGGAAGACATCATCAGTTGGTGCCGGGATAACATGGCGGCTTATAAATATCCGCGCGTGGTGCAGTTTGTCGATGCGCTGCCCAAAAGCGGCTCGGGCAAGGTCATGTGGCGCGCGCTGCAGGAAGCCGAGAAGCCCTGAACCTCCCGGCCGCCGTGCCCTGTTTCCGGAGAGCCCGTTTGAAAATCACGATTGGCGCGTAGCACCATGGCCAAAACCTCACCCGCTCCGGCCCCCGCGCAAGACCCGGAAGACAAGCCGCTGTCCGGTTGGCGGCTGCGCCTGTACACCATCATCTTTGAGGCCGACACCCGCGCGGGGCGCTGGTTCGACAAGGCGCTGATCGCCCTGATCCTGGTCAGCATCRCCGTGGTCATGGCCGACAGCGTGCAGGCCATCCATGCCTCGCACGGACGCGCTTTCGCGGTGGTCGAATGGATCTTCACGCTGCTGTTCACCGCCGAGTACATCGCCCGCCTGGTCTGCGTGCGCAAGCCGCTGCAATACGCGACCAGCTTTTTCGGCATCATCGACCTGGTCGCGGTGCTGCCGACCTACCTGGCGCTGTTCTTTCCCGAACTGCACGCCCTCATCGATGTGCGTGTGCTGCGGCTGCTGCGCGTGTTCCGCATCTTCAAGCTCGCGGCCTATGTTGCCGAGTACCAGTCCCTGGGCCGGGCTTTAGCCGCCAGCGGCCGCAAGATCCTGGTCTTCTTGTCAGCCGTGGTGATGATGGTGCTGGTCATGGGGACGGTGATGTATGTGGTTGAAGGGCCGTCCAACGGCTTCACCAGCATCCCGACCTCGGTCTACTGGGCCATCAGCACCGTCACCACCGTGGGCTTTGGCGACATCACGCCCAAGACCGACCTGGGCCGGCTGATCTCGTCTTTCATGATGCTGCTGGGCTGGGGCATCCTGGCCGTGCCCACCGGCATCGTGACGGCCGAAATGGCGGCCGAGCGGCGCCTGCAGCACCTGGCCCTGCCCACCACGCGCACCTGCCATGAATGCCTGACCGAAGGCCACCTGCCCGAGGCGGACTTCTGCTTTCATTGCGGCGCGAAGCTGCCGCCTTACCAGCATCAAGGCCAGCACCAGGATGCGAAAGCCCGGCCGCCCCAGGCTTCCTAGGTTTTCTATTCGCCGGCCGTCAGCCGCCGCGGCGTGATCTCTACCGATCCGAGTCCGGTGCTCATCCACACCGTGCCGTCCTGCACCGTCACCTGCAACTGCATGCTGCGTTCGGCGAGCTTGGCCAGCGCCTGGCTTTCGGCCGCGTCGATCTGCCAGACCACGAGGTTGGCCGCGCGTGTGAGTTTGGTCTCGATGTTTTTCCACCAGACCGGCGTGCTGCTGGCGAAGCTGTAGACGCTGACGCGCTCTGCGCGGCCGGCGGCTTTCATGAGGCGCTTGTCGTCGGGCTGGCCGACGTCGATCCAGTGCAGGATCTGCTCGGTGTAGTCCTTGTGCCAGAGCGCGGCTTCGTCCACGTCCCACAAATCCTTGGCGAACTCGAGGTTGCCTTTCTTGTCGTCGGCCGGCACATTGAGCGCGAAGGCCAGCAAGCGGATCATCATGCGCTCGTCGGCTTCCGAGGGGTGGCGCGCAATCGTCACGCTGTGGTCGGCGTAGATATTGCGGTCCATGTCGGACAGGGCTAACTGAGCTTTATAGATAGTGGCTTTGAGTGCCATAAGGATGTACTTCTTTATCTCGGGTCTGGACGGGAACTAACCCTCTATTGGAACAGAGCCCGCAGTGCCGCCGGCGAAACCCCCGCCAAGCGCGGTTTATCGCTGCTGGCTATAGTGGCCCGACCATGATCAGCCTCTCCGTCCTAGACCAGTCCGTCGCCGTCACCGGCCGCACGGAAGACGCCTCCATCCGTGAAACCCTGCAGCTGGCGCGCCACTGCGAAGCGCTGGGCTACCGCCGCTTCTGGGTCAGCGAACACCACAGCCACCCGAGCATCGTGGGCTCGGCGCCCGAGGTGCTGATGGCCGCGATTGCCGCCACGACCAGTCGCATCCGCGTGGGCAGCGCCGGCGTCATGCTGCCGCACTACGCGGCGCTCAAGGTGGCCGAGCAGTTCCGCGTGCTGGAAGCGATTGCGCCGGGCCGCATCGACCTGGGCGTGGGCCGCGCACCGGGCTCGGACATGCGCACGGCGCGGCTGCTCAGCAGCGACCCGCGCCAGTCGGCCGAGAATTTTCCGGTCCAGGTGCGCGAGCTGCAAGCCTGGCTGGCTGGTATTGATCTGCCTGAAGGCCACCCGGGCCGCGGCGTCACGGCCAACCCCATGGGCCCGACCACACCCGAAATGTGGATGCTCGGCAGCTCCGATTACGGCGCACAGCTGGCCGCCCACTACGGCCTGCCTTATGCGTTCGCTTACTTCATCACCGACGGGCAGGGTGCCGAACAGGCGCTGGAGCTCTACCGCGCCAATTACCGCCCCAGCCCGCGCCACCCCACGCAGCAAGCCGTGCTCTGCGTCTGGGCGCTGGCGGCCGACACCGAGGCGGAGGCCTGGCACCATTTTTCAGGCCGCGAGCGCTGGAAGATAGACCGCAACCGCGGCGCGCTGGCGGCCCTGCCTTCGCCCGAAGAGGTGGCGTTGCGGCCCTACACACCGGCCGAGCAGCCAGAGGTCGACAGACTCAGGGCGAATGCGCTGGTCGGCAGCGGCCCGCAGGTCGCCGCCAAATTGCGGGCCTTGGCTAATACACTGGAGGTTGAAGAGCTGGTGGTGATCACCTGGGCGCACGACCCCGCCGCCCGCCGCCGCTCTTACGAACTGCTGGCCCGCGAGTTTTTCTGAGACCCCGGGCGGCGACCCACAATGATTGAGACAAGGAAAGAATCCCATGACAACGCCTTCCGCACGGCCGCTTTTCAGCGCCACCATCGCCGGCAGCCTGCCCAAACCCGCCTGGCTCTCCGAAACCAACAAGCTCTGGCCGCAATGGAAGGCCGAAGGCGATGAACTCAAGCAGGCCAAGGCCGACGCCACCTTGTTGTGGATCAAGGCGCAAGAAGACGCGGGCCTGGACGTGATCGGCGACGGCGAGCAGTCGCGCCAGCATTTTGTGCACGGCTTTCTCGAGCAGATCGAAGGCATCGACTTCGAGCACAAGGTCAAGATGGGCATACGCAACAACCGCTACGACGCCATGGTGCCGCAGGTAGTGGCCGCGCTCAAGCTCAAGGGGCGCGTGCATGCCGCCGAAGCGCGCCTGCTGCGCGCGCACACCGATAAAAAAATCAAGTTCACCCTGCCCGGGCCCATGACCATCGTCGACACCGTGGCCGACCAGTTCTACGGCGACAAGGTCAAGATGGCCATGGCTTTTGCCGAGCTGTTGAACCAGGAAGCGCTGGCCCTGCAGGCCGACGGCGTGGACATCATCCAGTTCGACGAGCCGGCCTTCAACGTCTACATGAAGGAAGCCGCCGACTGGGGCGTGAAGGCGCTGGAGCGCGCGGCGCAGGACCTCACTTGCACGACGGCCGTGCACATTTGCTACGGCTACGGCATCAAGGCCAACACCGACTGGAAGGCCTCGCTGGGCGAGGAATGGCGCCAATACGAAACCGTGTTTCCGGCGCTGGCCAAAAGCACCATCCGGCAGGTGAGCCTGGAGTGCTACCACTCGCACGTGCCGCCGCACCTGATGGCGCTGCTCGACGGCAAGGACGTGATGGTCGGCGTGATCGACGTGGCCAGCGACGAGATTGAAACTCCAGAACAGGTGGCCGACACCATAGGCAAGGCGCTGCAATACGTGCCCAAGAACCGTTTGCTGCCTTGCACCAACTGCGGCCTGGCGCCCATGGACCGGGAAGTGGCGCTCAAGAAACTGCAGGCGCTGGCGCAGGGCGCTGCGCTGGCGCGCGAGCGCTACAAGTAAGCCTTATTCGGCATCGAGTAAGGCCAGGCACAGCCGTTCCATCTGGCGCGCCCATTCAAGGCTTTCTGCCTCGCTGAGACCTATCAGCAAGCCGTAGCGGCGTCCGCCCCAGACCGCCATGTGCATGGCCTGGATTGCGTCGGCGGAAGGCCGCTGCGGCAGGTCGGTGCAAGCGTCAAAGACCCGCGTCCAGGCGGCCAGCAATTCCTCGTGCACGCGCCTGTGGTGCTTGCCCTCGGCAATGCCGGTTTCGAGCGCCAGCATGCCGGCGTCAAACCAGGGCAGCTCGGGTGTGTCGGCGCCGCAGGCCAGGCGCACCAGCGTGCGCAGCCGCTGCTCGGCCGTGAGCCCGGGCGGCGTGACCGCCTGCTGTTCAATCGCCAGCAGCAACTGCTCCATGCAATGCCGCACATAGCCCGACAGCAGCGCGGCCTTGTTGGGGAAATAGTCATACAGGGTGCCGATAGCCACGCCGGTTTCCAGCGCCACCGCGCGCGTGCTCACGCCGTCCCATCCGTCCCGCCGCCAAATCCGAACAAAGGCGTCGTAAATCGCCTGCACGGTGAACACCGCCCTTGCTTGCGTGGGGCGTTTGAGGGGCTTGGCGGCCGGTGGTTTTCCGAACCCGGGAGGCGGTTGGCGGCTATACATTGGTTGTCACTGACCGATCAATTTGCCAAAGAAGGAAAGAAGACACCATGAACAATCCGGCCCTGCTGACGCGGCTGCTCACGCGCAAAAATGCATTGAATCACACGCGGGTGGACCAGCAGCATCCCGCAGGCGACACGCCGGGCGAGGCCGTCCTGAAAATCCGGCGCGTGGCCGTCACCACCAACAACATCACTTACGCGGCCTTTGGCGACGCAATGCAGTACTGGGATTTTTTCCCGACCGGCGAGGCGGACTGGGGCCATATGCCGGTGTGGGGCTTTGCCGACGTGGAAAGCTCCAGCGTGCCGGGTGTAGAGGTGGGTGAGCGCTTTTACGGCTACTTCCCCATCGCCAGCCACTTGCGTGTGCGACCCGAGCGTGTGACGGAGCGCGGCTTTTACGATGGCGCCGCGCACCGCAAAACCCTGACTTCGGCCTACAACCAGTACATGCGCTGCAGCGCCGACGCGGCTTACCGTCCGGAAGACGAGAACTACCAGATGCTGGTGCGCCCGCTGTTCATCACGTCGTTCATGCTGGCGGATTTTTTGCAGGACAACGCATTTTTTGGCGCGGAACAGCTCGTGTTCTCCAGCGCTTCGAGCAAGACCGGCTATGGCACGGCTTTTTGCCTGAGGGCCTTTCCGCAGATCAAGCGGATCGCGCTGACCTCGGCGCGCAACAAGGGCTTTGTCGAAGCCTTGGGCTGTTACGGCGAAGTGGCGAGTTATGAAGAGTTGCCGAAGCTGGACCGCGGCACGCCCACGCTGTATGTGGATTTTTCGGGCGACGAGAGCCTGCGCATCGCGGTGCACACGCATTTCGGCGAATCGCTGGTCTATGACTGCTATGCGGGTTCGGCGCAGAACACGCAGTTCCTGCGACCGCTGGACATGCCGGGGCCGGAACCGAAGTTTTATTTCGCGCCGGTGCAGATCCGAAAGCGCAACGCCGACTGGGGCCATGCCGTGGTCAACCAGCGTTTTAACGAGGCGCAGCTGGCGTTTATCCGCCGCGTCAGCGATGCGGACCGGCCCTGGATGCAACTGCGTGAGCATCATGGTTTTGAAGCGGCGCAAGCCTTGATTGAGGACATGCACGGCGGGCGCATGGACCCGCAGCAAGGGCATGTGGTGGTCCTGGACTGAATGCGCGCGGCTGGTGTACGCTGGCGGCATGAGCAACGACCCCACGCTTCCGCATCACCCGCACGACCACGACCACTCCCACGGCCCCGGGCACACCCATCCCCATGCCCAGGGCCAGGCCGACCCGCCGTGGAAACATGACGGCGTGCGCGTTATCGCGGGCAACCAGCTTGACAGCAACACCGCGCAGACACCCGGCATGGACAGGCGCGCGGCCATCAACTTCGCCCGCGTAGGCGCGCAGAAGCTGTGGGCTGGCACCGTCACCATCCATGCCGATGCCAAGACCGGCGCCCACCACCACGGCCACCTGGAAAGCGTGATCTATGTGATTCGCGGAAAAGCCCGCATGCGCTGGGGCGAGCGCCTGGAGTTCACCGCCGAGGCTGGGCCGGGTGACTTCATTTATGTGCCGCCCTATGTGCCGCACCAAGAAATCAACGCCAGCCCGACCGAGGTGCTGGAGTGCGTGCTGTGCCGCAGCGACGGCGAAGCGGTGGCCGTCAACCTCGACATCGAACCGGTCGAAAAACCCGATACCGTGCTCTGGGTGGACCCGACACACCCCCATGGCGGCGTGTAAAGCGCCGGTCAAGCGCTGGTGAGGCAGCCATAAAGCCGCGTTGATATGCGGAAAATTGCACGGTTTTGGCAAGACGCGGAAAGCTTTCCTTACGAATGTCACCTCGTCCTACAGGATGTATCAAACGGCTTGGTTACAACTGGGGCTCACACAGAAGGAGTCCATCATGGATACCAACAACCAAGTCGTTAATGCCCCCGCTTCCCAACCGGGGTTCGCCCAGCGCCTGCAGCACAGCAAGGCCCTGGTCGCCATCATCGCCGTGCTCGGCGTGACCGTCATGGCGCTGGCCGCCGCGCTGGTCGTCAACCGCTCCGACGCGCAGCCGGGTGTATCGGATTACGCCCCCGCCAATGAACCCGCCAAGGTTGCCAAACTGGCGGATTCGCCCAAACCGCAAGCCGCCAAGCCGCACACCACCCCGACCGTAGTCGCGCAAGCATCGCCGCGAGCCAATGTCTGCGCGGCCTGCGGCACGGTGGAAGCCGTGACGCCGGTGCAGCGCCAGGGCAAGGTCAATGGCGTGGATGTCGGCAATACCACCATCGGCCTGGGCACCGTCGCAGGCGGCGTTGTCGGCGGCCTGCTGGGCAACCAGGTGGGCGGCGGCAACGGCAAGACCGCCATGACCGTCCTCGGTGTCGCCGGCGGCGCCTTTGCCGGCAACCAGATCGAAAAGAACATGAAGAAGGTCACCGTCTATGAAGTGCGCGTGCGCATGGACGACGGTTCGGTCCGCAACATGGAACTGTCCAGCGCCGTGGCCGTGGGTGCCAAGGTGATCGTCGAGGGCAAGAATCTCCGCCTGGCCTAAATAGAGCCCCCACGTTCGCTCACTTCGTGTAGCTCTCTGCCCCCCGAGGGGGCGCTGCGCCTGCGGTCTGGCGAAGCCAGTCCCGCGGCCCCTGCTGGTGAAGAGGGGGCCCGCGAGGGCGGCGCTGCGCCTGCAGCCCCTACTTGATGAAGAGCATCGTCGCGCACGAACTGCTCCTTAAAAGAAAGAAGACACCCCATGAAAGTATTCAAACCAATCCTACTGGCCGGTTTTGTCGCGGCCCTGACTCTGTCGGGCGGCGCGGCCATGGCCGCTGGCCCTTATGCCACTGCCACCGTCGAAGGCGCGCTGTCGCCCGGTGTTTACGGCCGCATTGAAATCGGCAACGCGCCGCCCCCGCCGCTGGTCTATGCGCAGCCTGTCATCATCCAACGCCCGGCGGTGGTGGTGCAGCAGCCGCCGATGTACCTGCACGTGCCTCCCGGCCATGCCAAAAAATGGTCCAAGCATTGCGCAAAGTACAACGCCTGTGGCCAGCCGGTGTACTTCGTGAAAGTCCAGGGCGATGAGGACTACGAGCGCGGCAAGCACAAGAAGCACAAGCACAAGGGACACGGCGATGACCACGGCCGTGGTGAGAAGCACGGCAAGGGCCACGACTGACGGCCGGACCCTCCACTGCTGCTCCCCCGCGTAAATGCCGGTGCCCGTCACCGGCATTTTTTTGGCCGCCTTCCAGCCGGATTGCGCGCGGGCGGCGAGAATAAACCCCTGGTCCGCAGGGCCTCCTGCCGGGGGCGTAGCATTGGCCCCTGTTCACCGCTATCAGCATCCGCAGAAAGAAATCCCCATGAAAGCCATCTGGAACGGCGCAGTGATTGCGCAAAGCGACGAGACCGTGGTGGTGGAAGGCAACCACTACTTCCCCGAGAGTTCGCTCAACCGCGACTACGTCACCTTCAGCAACCATCACACCATGTGCTCCTGGAAAGGTCAGGCCAGTTATTACTCGCTGCTGGTCAACGGCGAAATGAACACCGACGCCGCCTGGTACTACCCCGATCCCAAGCCCGAGGCCGACAACATCAAGGGCCACATCGCCTTCTGGAAGGGCGTCAAGATCGAGCCTTGATACGGGAGCGCTGGCGCGGCCACAAGCCGCGGGCCGGCGATTCATTGAAGAGGACGGGTTTACCCTTTGTTTTCCGCCATTTGCCTGGAAAACTCCGAATGTAATATGTATACTTATTAAAAACGTCCTCCCGGTCGTTGTTAATAAGGAGACTCCATGACGCTTCCCGCACCCGATCCCGCACTCGTCGAAAAACTCGTGATGGCCAACCGCATCCTCTATGCCCAGGGTGTGGTGGACGGCTTCGGCCATGTGAGCGTGCGCCATGACAAATCGCCCGACCATTTCCTGCTGTCCTGCAACCGGGCGCCCGGCCTGGTCAAAAAAGCCGACATCCTGACCTACGACCTGAACGGCGACCTGGTGGGCGAGTCGACGCTGCGTTCCTACCTCGAGCGTTTCATCCACGGCGAGATCTACCGCGCGCGGCCCGATGTCATGGCCGTGGTGCACAGCCATTCGCCCAGCGTGATTCCCTTCGGCGTGACCGGCCAGCGCCTGCGCCCCATCTTCCACATGAGCGGTTTCCTGGGCAGCGGCTCGTCGCTGTATGAAATCCGCGAATCCAACGGCAACACCGACCTGCTGATCCGCGACATGGGCCTCGGCAAGGACCTGGCCAAGGCGCTGGGCCAGCACACCTGCGTGCTGATGCGCGGCCACGGCTCCACCGTGGTGGCACCCTCGCTGGAACGCGCGGTCTACCGCGCCGTGTACGCCGAGGAAAACGCCAAGCTGCAACTCACCGCCAGCGCGCTGGGCCCCATCGAATTCCTGACGCCCGAAGAAGCCGACAAAGCCATGAACACCAACGAGGGCCAGGTCATGCGGCCCTGGGAGTTGTGGAGCCGGGCGATCGGGGCCGTTGAGTAATTTCTTCACCACTCGCAACACCACACGAAAGCGAAAAGGCAAACCATGAAATTCCCCAGACTGCTGGCGCTGGCCGCCGTGATGTCCCTGAGCTGCCTGGGCGCGACCTCCGCGCTGGCGCAGGACTATCCCTCGCGCGCGGTGCGCGTCATCGTGCCGTATGGCACGGGCGGCGGCTCCGACATCCTGGCGCGCCAGATAGGCGCGCGCCTGCAGGCCATCTGGGGCCAGGGCGTCGCGGTGGACAACCGCGCCGGCGCCTCGGGCAACATCGGCACCGAGGCCGTGGTGCATGCGCCGCCGGACGGCTACACGCTGCTGCTGCAGAACAGCACCATGGTGGTCAATCCGGCCGTCAACGGCAAGCTCAACTACGACCCGGAAAAAGACCTGACGCCCATCATGCTGCTGGGCCTCACGCCGATCGCGCTGGTATCGCACCAGAGCACCAACATCAAGGACCTCAAGGAACTGGTCGCCTATTCCAAGGCCAACCCGACGGCGCTGAACTACGGCTCCTGCGGTGTCGGCACGCCCCAGCATTTCGTGATGGAGCTGGTCAAGCAGAAGTCCGGCGTCGCCGCCACCAACGTGGGCTACAAGGGCTGTGCCCCGGCGCTCACCGACGTGGTGGGGGGCCAGGTGCAACTGGCCATCCTGAGCGCCAACCTCGCCGCGCCGCACCTCAAGACCGGCAAGCTCAACGCCATCGGCGTGTCGACCGCCGCGCGCTACCAGCTGATGCCGCAGGTGCCGACGTTTGAAGAGCAGGGCCTTAAGCCGCTGGATTTCTCCATCTGGTACGCGCTCATGGGCCCGGCCAAGATGAAGCCTGAAGTGGTGGCCAAAATCTATGCTGACGTGCAAAAAGTGCTGGCCGAACCCGCCGTGAAAGAAAACCTTTCGGGCGCCGGTGTCGAGCCGCTGTCCGGCAATGGCGCCGCGCTGTCCAAGCTCATCAAGGCCGACCTCGCGCGCTACGCGCAGTTGGCGAAATCAGCCAACATCAAGGCTGAGTAAGCAAAAGCCGAAACAGGCAAGGCCGCCGTTTTCGGCGTCTTGTCTGACGACGCCCCCGGGGCGCCCTGATCTATAAATGATGCAAGGCCGCTCCTTCCGCGGGCCGGCCGGGGCCGGCATTGACCCGGGAGGGGCTGGTGCCTGAGAATCTGTCCAGGGTTTTCAAGGAGCGCATCATGTACAAGCACATTCTCGTCCCCGTGGATGGCTCGGCAACCTCGCAAAAGGCCATAGGCAATGCGCTGGCCGTCGCGCAGGCGTTCAAGACCGAGGTGACGGTCATCTACGTCATAGACCCTTATGCCTTCACCGGAGTCGGCACCGACTTCGCCTACGGCCAGGCCGAGTACCTGAGCGCGGCCACCGCCGAGGCCAACGAGGCCATCAAGGCCGCCAAGCAGGCTTTTGACGGCGTAGGCATCGCCGCGACCGGCTCCGTTGTCGAAGGCCATGCGGTTTACCGCGGCATCCTGGACACCGCCGAAACGGTCGGCGCCGACCTCATCGTGATGGGCTCGCACGGCCGGCGCGGGCTTGAAAAGCTGGTGCTGGGCAGCGTCACCGCCCAGGTGCTCTCACATGCCCACTTGCCGGTGCTGGTGGTCAGGGACTAAGCTGACCCTTCCCCGAGAGATTCCCGCGGCGATCAACGGCCATACAAGGAGCTTCCCAATGGACTTGCTGAATCACGACCTGGCACACGAGTTTCCGGAATACCTGCAGAAAATGCGTAGCCTCAAGGTGTCCGACCCGCATTTTGCCAGCCTCTTCACCCAGTACGACAGCGACAACCACGCCATCACGCGCTACGAGCAGGGCGTGGGCGCCATCACCGACGAGGGGCTGGAAGACCTCAAGAAAAGGCGGCTCAAGGTCAAGGACGAGATCTACGAAATACTCAAAAAATCCTGACCCGTTCCGCCGGGCTTTTTCATCAAACTGCCATGGAGGTCCGGTACGCTGGGGTGCGACCGGCTTTCGGTTTTTGGGAGAAACCCTTGAATTCAAGTGACGAAGACCTGATGCGGCGTATCCGCAATGACCTGATCGACAGCTTCGACGAAGAGCTGGAGATGGAAATCGAAGACCGCACGGTGGCCGAACTGATAGGCGAGGACAAAAGCCGCAGCCCGCAGGAACTGGCCAAGGACAAGGAATACCGCCGCCAGTATTTCCGCGAGCTGTTCCGCCTGCAGGCCGAGCTGGTGAAGCTTCAGGACTGGGTGGTCGCCACCGGCCACAAGGTCGTCATCCTGTTTGAAGGCCGCGATGCCGCCGGCAAGGGCGGCGTCATCAAACGCATCACCCAGCGGCTCAATCCGCGCGTCTGCCGTGTGGCGGCGTTGCCGGCCCCCAATGACCGCGAACGCACGCAGTGGTACTTCCAGCGCTACGTGTCGCACCTGCCGGCGGCCGGCGAGATCGTGCTGTTCGACCGCAGCTGGTACAACCGCGCCGGCGTGGAGCGCGTCATGGGCTTTTGCACCGACGAGCAGTACGAGGAATTTTTCCGTACCGTGCCTGAATTCGAAAAAATGCTGGGCCGCTCAGGCATACAGCTGATCAAGTACTGGTTCTCCATCTCCGACGAAGAGCAGCACCTGCGTTTCCTGGGCCGCATCCACGACCCGCTCAAGCAGTGGAAGCTCAGTCCCATGGACCTCGAATCGCGGCGGCGCTGGGAGGAATACACCAAGGCCAAGGAAATCATGCTGGAGCGCACCCACATTCCCGAAGCCCCGTGGTGGGTGGTGCAGGCTGTCGACAAGAAAAAGGCGCGCCTCAATTGCATACACCACCTGCTGCAGCAGATGCCCTACCAGGAAACCGAACACCCGGCCATCGTGCTGCCGGACCGCGTGCGCCACGAGGACTATGTGCGCAATCCGGTTCCACAGGACATCGTGGTGCCTGAGATTTACTAAGCCGGGTCCCTGACGTCGGCCACCGGGTTGGTGCCGAAGTCGGGGCGGTCGAGGAATGCAATGATGCGCGCCGCCGCATCGTCGGGCGAGGTCAGCGAGCCACCGGTCTTCAGGCCCACAAACGAGGCGCGGTCGGGGAAGGCCTCGGCTGGCGCCGCGCGCAGTTGCTCCTGCATGCCGGTGTCTATCACGCCCGGCGCCAGTGAACAGACCTTGGCGCCATGCGGCTTCAGGGCCTCCTCCAATGCCAGGCTGCGCGTGAAATGGTCCATGCCGGCCTTGGCGGCACAGTAGGCGGCCTGAGAGGCCATGGCCCTGCGTCCGAGGCCCGATGAAATATTGAGGACTTTGCGCGGCGCTTTCCAGTCGCCGGTGGCGCGCAGGAAGGCGGCGGTGACCTGCATGGGCGCCTCCAGCCCGACGCGCAGCGCGCGGGCCAGGTCGCCGGCGTCGATATCACTCAAGGGGGCGATCTGCGGGATCACACCCGCGTTGTTGATCAGGGTGGCGCTGGCCCAGGGGCCTTCAGCCTGCGAATCCTTGAGCCAGCTTTCCAGCTTGCCGTTGAGGGAGCCGCTGTCGGCCAGGTCATGCTCCCACTGCAGCACCGTGGCGCCCACGTGCCTGGCATGCGCGTCGAGATCGGGCACCGAAGTGCGGGAGATGCAAAGCACGGTGTGGCCGGCGCTGAGCAGCTGGCGCGCCATGGAAAGGCCCATGCCGCGCGAGGCGCCTGTGAGGAGGGTGAGGTGTTTCATGGCTCGATGTTAGCGCCGGGACGCCCGGGCCGCTTGCGCCGCCGCTGAGCCCTAAAAGCCGGGACTGCTTTCAAACGACAAGGCCAGGCTGCCGGCCGGATGCGTGAACTGCAGCGCCGCGGCATGCAGCAGCAGGCGCGGGGCCTTGGACTGCACCTCGGCAGGGGCATAAAGGGTATCGCCCAGGATGGGGTGGCCCAGCGCCTGCAGGTGTACACGCAGCTGGTGCGATCGGCCGGTGACCGGTTCGAGCTCCACGCGCGTGGTGTTGGTGGCCGCGTCGAAGGCCAGCACGCGCCAGCGGGTCCGGCTTGGTTTGCCGCGTTCGGCGTCGATGATGCGCAGCGGGCGGCGCGGCCAGTCCACGATGATGGGCAGGTCGATGAGGCTCCAGGCTTGCGCATCGGCGGGTGAGGGAAGGCGGCCCTCCACCACGGCCACATAGCGCTTGCCGACTTCGCGGTTTTCAAAAGCCAGGCTCAGCGCGCGCTGCATGGCCGCCCCGCGCGCCATCAGCATCAGGCCCGAGGTGGCCTGGTCCAGCCGGTGTACGACCAGCGCGTCGGGGTAAATCGCCTGCACGCGCGCGCTCAGGCAGTCCTGCTTGCCTTCGCCGCGCCCGGGCACCGCGAGCAGGCCTGCGGGTTTATCCAGCACCAGCAGGCTGTCGTCGGCATGCAGCAGCCCGAAACCGGTGGCCGCGGCGCCATTACCTGCCAGGTCATTGTTCTGCAACGGGCCGGCCTTCATGATTCAGTCATCGACAAAGTTTTTAACCAAGGAGAAAAATCATGACTGACGCAGGTGCCATTGCCATTGCATGTGGATTGATCATAGGCCTGGGTGCCATAGGCGCCTGCCTGGGCATAGGCGCGATGGGCGGGCGCTTTCTGGAGGGCGCCGTGCGCCAGCCCGAACTGATGGAGCCGCTGCAGGTCAAGATGTTTTTGCTGGCCGGGCTGATTGACGCCAACTTCCTGATCGGTGTTGGTATCGCCATGATGCTCTTGTTCGCCAACCCGCTTTGAGCAGCTCTTTGGAGCGGGGTCAGGCCTTTGGCTTGGGCGGCGGAAAATTGTGAACCGGCGGGCTGCTGCGTTTGACCTCCCGCAGCATGAAGAGGTAAAGGCTTTCGACCTTCTCGCGCGCCCAGGGTGTCTTGCGCAAAAACTTCAGGCTGGACGCCACGCTGGGTTCGCTGGTAAAGCAGCGGATATTGATGCGCTGCCCCAGCTCTTCCCAGCCGTAATGGTCTGACAGCGCGGTGACGATCGCCTCCAGCTTGACGCCGTGCAAGGGATTGCCCGGCTGTGCCGGAGCAGCAGCCGGGACGTCCGTGGGCAGGTTTGCAGGCGAGTCGCCAGTGCCGGCCATCAAGGCTTATTTGTTCTTCAGCTTGCCGCGCAGCGGCACCTGGGTCACGATGGTCGGGCGCACCGCGTCGGGCGACACCGTCTTGGGCGGCGAGGTGTCCTTCTTGGGTTTCTTGACCATCTTGTTGTTGTTCTGCTGTCCTTTTGCCATGGTTTTCTCCGGTGGATTGATAAAGGGGATGCCTGATTATCAGTGCAACTTGATGCGCGGGCGATAGGTCCGGTCCAGCATTTCAGACAAGGTGATCAGCGCGGTTTTCTTGAAGCCGCCCAGCGCCAGCTGGTGCTGCTTGTGCAGGGCCCAGTACATGATCTTGGCCAACTGGCCCTCGATGAAGAAGCTGCCCTTGGTGAGGCTGCCCATCAGGCTGCCGACCGAGGAATATTCGGACAGCGAGACCAGCGAACCCTGGTCCTTGAACACAAAAGGCGCGACCGGCTTGCCGGCGATCAGGTCGGACAAGGAACGCGCCAGGTACATGGCCTGCTGGTAGGCGGCCTGTGCGCGCGGCGGCACCCAGGTACCGTCGGGCTGCTGGCAGGCGGCGCAGTCGCCAAAGGCGTAGATGCTCGCGTCGCGCGTGGTCTGCAGGTTGCCGTTGACCACCAATTGGTTGAGCTTGCTGGTCTCCAGCGCCTCGCCGCCTTCGGGCGTGCCGCCCAGGGTGCGCAGGAAGTCCGCCGCCTTCACGCCGGCGGCCCACACCGTGATGCTGGACGAGACCACCTTGCCGCTGGCCATCTTCAGGCCGTCGGCGGTGACTTCGACCACTTTTTCATTGGTGTGCACCTCGATGGCCAGTTTGCGCAGCTCGCGCATGGCCGATTCGCTGAGACGCTCGGGCAGTTGGGCCAGCAGGCGTGGCGCGGCTTCCACCAGCACGATCTGCAGGTCTTTTTCGGGGTGGATGTGGTCGAAGCCGTAGTTGGCCAGCACGCGCGCCGCGGCGTGCAGCTCGGCGGCCAGTTCCACACCGGTGGCGCCGCCGCCCACGATGGCCACTGTCAGGCGCCCGCTGCCGGCCATGCGCGGCACCGTCTGCGCGCGTATGCAGGCGTTGATCAGCCGGTCGTTAAAGCGCTTGGCCGCCTGCGGGCTGTCCAGCTTGATGGTGTGCTCGGCCGCGCCCGGCGTGCCGAAATCGTTGGTCTGGCTGCCCACGGCAATCACCAGGGTGTCGTAGCCCAGCTGCTGGGCCGGCGTGATCTCGCGGCCGGCCTCGTCGTGGCTGGCGGCCAGCTGAACAGTCTTGCTTTGGCGATCCACGCCGGTCAGGCTGCCCAGGCGGAACTTGAAGTGGTTCCAGCGCGCCTGCGCCAGGTATTCGATTTCTTCGGCATGCGTGTCATAGCTGCCGGCGGCCAGCTGGTGCAGCAGCGGTTTCCAGACATGGGTACGGGCGGCGTCCACCAGGGTGACTTCGGCCTGGCCTTTTTTGCCCAGGCGCTTGCCCAGCTGCGTAGCCAGCGCCAGCCCTCCGGCGCCTCCTCCAACGATGACGATGCGGTGCATAACGACCTCCTAGGTGTGTTGCTTGCTGTTGTTATGTCGCCATGTTAACTGCCGCGCGGACGCCTCCCGCACAACCCTCCCCACGCCAATATCCCCAGAGACGCCGCGTTGACGTGGCGCTGTTAAGCTTCACGCCCGCATGCCGACACACACTTTCAAGGAACTGACCCGCCAGCGCGCCTATATGCGCATGTGGTTCGCACGGATTTTCGGCACCACGGGCAACCAGATGCTGATGGTGGCGGTGGGCTGGCAGATGTACGAGCTGACCGGCAGCGCCTGGGACCTGGGCCTGGTGGGGCTGTACCAGTTCATGCCGGCGCTGCTGCTCACGCTGGTGGCGGGGCATGTGGCAGACCGCGTTCACCGCGGCCGCATCATCGCGGGCTGCCTGGTCACACAGGCCACGGTGGCGATGATCCTGGTGTCCGCCACGCAGGGCTGGGGCGCCCACCACAGCTGGGCCTCGCGCGAACTGCTGCTCGCGGTGTCGGTACTGCTGGGTGTGGCCCGGGCCTTCCAGATGCCGGCGCAGCAGGCGCTCACCCCGGTGCTGGTGCCACCCGCCATGCTGCCACGCGCCATGGCCTTCAGCTCGGCCGGCATGCAGGCGGCGGTGATCGGCGGGCCGGCCCTGGGCGGCGTGATTTTTGTGGCCGGCGCCACGGCGGTTTACGCCACCTGTGCTTTCCTTTTTGCTACCGGCTGCGTGCTGATCGCGGTGCTGCGCTACGACCATGCGCCGCCGCCGCGCGAACCGGTGACGCTGCGGACGCTGCTGGCTGGCGTCGAATTCGTCTGGCAGCGCAAGGCCCTGCTGGGCGCCGTGTCGCTGGATCTTTTCGCCGTGCTGCTGGGCGGCGCCACCGCGCTGCTGCCCATGTTCGCCAAAGACATCCTGCACGTCGGGCCCTGGGGCCTGGGCCTGCTGCGCGGTGCGCCGGCGGCAGGCGCCCTGCTGATGTCGGCGCTGCTCACGCGCTGGCCGCTCGAGCGCCGCGTCGGGCCTACCATGCTGTCGGCGGTTGCTCTTTACGGCGTCTGCATGGTGGTGTTCGGCCTGTCGACCAGTTTTGTGCTGTCGCTGCTGGTGCTCGCCATTTCGGGCGGGGCCGACATGGTCAGCGTGGTGGTGCGCCAGACCCTGGTGCAGATCGAGACGCCCAACGAGATGCGCGGCCGCGTCAGCGCCGTCAACTCGGTGTTCATAGGCGCTTCCAACCAGCTCGGCGAGTTCGAATCGGGCGCCACGGCGGCGCTACTCGGGCCGGTCGGCTCGGTGGTGGCCGGCGGCGTGGGCACGCTGTTGGTGGCGGTGGCGTGGTTCAGGATGTTTCCCTCGCTCTCCAAACGCGACAGGATGGTTACGCCGGCGCCAGGGTCTTGAGGAATGCCTTCTCTCTTTACCGGCGCAGCGCCGACTGAACAGCCACAAAAAAGGGTACCAGCATGACAAGGATCAGCATTGCTGTGTTGAACAGCCCGGATTCAAACCTCTTTCGACTGAATCCTCCCATTTGAGCGTATACGAGCCCAAGAGCCATTGAGATGTAAAGGCTCAGCATCCCGTAGAACGGA
Source organism: Polaromonas sp. P1_G1 (assembly GCF_056405595.1). Classification (NCBI taxonomy): domain Bacteria; kingdom Pseudomonadati; phylum Pseudomonadota; class Betaproteobacteria; order Burkholderiales; family Comamonadaceae; genus Polaromonas; species Polaromonas sp. P1_G1. The sequence continues at coordinate 9,915 of NZ_JBFUBU010000026.1, read as the reverse complement.
GGGACTGGTGACAGCGCTGGTTGGTACGTATGGGCAGTCCAAACTGCAAGGTAAATCAGACTACCCAGGAGTGTGATGAGGCCCTCGCGCCTGGCGATAAAGACGGTTTTCAAATAGCTCATGTTGCCCTCGCTCTTGTGCGCGTATGTTTTCTGACACCGTGAGTGTATTCACATGGTTGCGCTTACTGTCGAAACCGCTCTCGTCGTTCCTGCCGTTTTTAATGTGAAGTTATTTTTTTGTTGAATACAGTCCGGCGGAAAATTTCCGGCCAACTCTGGTTGGGGTAAGTGCAACCCAGTTACCGTCCCGTACTCGCCCGTATCCGGTTCACTTCCAGCGGCGTGATCTCGCTGGCCCGGTTGCCCCAGGACTGGCGGATGTGCGTGAGCACCAGCGCCATGTCGGCGTCATTGAGCACCAGTACAAAAGGCGGCATGCCGAAGGGCCGCGGGTTGCCCGCGGTGGCGGGCGCGTAGCCGCCGTTGAGCACGATCTGCACCAGGTTGACGGCCTGGCCCATGGCCACGGCGCGGTTGCCGGCCAGCGCGGGATAGGCGTTGGCGATGCCTTCGCCCTTGGCGCCGTGGCATTGCGCGCAGTGTTGCTCATAGAGTTTGGCGGCGCGTTCCACCGACTCGCCTCCGGTCCTGATGGCGACCGGCTCCGGCGGTGCGGTGTGTGTGGCGGGCAGCTCTTTCAGGAACTGCGCCATCGCGCCCAGGTCGGCGTCGCTTAAATACTGGGTGCTGCGCTGCACGACTTCGGCCATGGGGCCGGTGACCGAGGCGCGCGGCGAGACGCCGTTTCTGAGCAGGCTCACGATGTGCTGTTTGTCCCAGTCGCCGACGCCCGCCTCATAGGGCGAGGCCAGCGAGGGCGCATACCAGTTCTGCATCGGGATCAGGCCGCCGGCCAGGTCCAGGCCCTGGTCGCTGGCGCCCAGCGCGTTGCGCGCGGTGTGGCAGGCCGCGCAGTGGCCCAGGCCCTTGACCAGGTAGGCGCCGCGGTTCCACTCGGCGCCGCGCGCGGCGTCGGCCTCGTAGACGCCGGGGCTGAAGAAGAGCGCGCGCCACACCGCCAGCGCCGCCTGCGACTGGTAGGGAAAGCGCAGCGCGTGCGGCAGGTTGGGCGCCACCGTGGGGGGCAGGCTGCCCAGGTAGGCGAATAGCGCGTCCGAGTCTTCGCGCGTGACCTGGGTGTAGCTGGTGTAGGGAAAGGCGGGGTACAGCAGCCGGCCGTTCTTGGAGCGGCCGTTGTGCATGGCGCGCCAGAAATGGGCCGACGACCAGGTGCCCAGGCCGGTCTTGTCGTCGGGCGTGAGGTTGGAGGTGAAGACGGTGCCGAAGGGCGTGGCGATGCCGCGCCCGCCCGCATAAGCCTGTCCGCCCGGCGCGGTGTGGCAGGCCTGGCAGTTGCCGGCGCGCGCCAGGTAGGCGCCGCGCGCGATCAGGCTTTCGCTGGGCGCGGCGTTGGCCACCGGCGCCTTCACGTCGATTTCGTCGCGCACATTGAGGGCCCAGACCAGCGCGCCTGCGCCCACGGCCAGGACCACCAGGACCAGCACGGTTTTGAAGAGTTTTTTCATCGCCGGGCCGCCCCAAGATGAAAAGCGCCCCCTCGGGGGGCAGCGACCACACGTAGTGAGGGAGCGTAGGGGCTATTTTTCATTTTTGCGCCTTCGCAGGGCCCGCGGCCGTTGCGGGGGGCGGGGACGCGCTGCCGCAGGTAATAGCGGTCGCACCGGGCGGTAGCGGGGGCAGGCTGGTAGCGGGCTTGGTGCTGGCGGGCAGGGGCTGCGCGGCCGCCCAGCTGGCCACGGCGTTGATGTCTTCGACGGTGAGGCGGGCCACCACTTCCTTCATGCAGTCGGGCGCGTGCGCGCGGCGCGTGCCGGCCTTCCAGGCGCCCAGCTGCGCGTTGAGGTAGTCGCGCGGCAGGCCCAGCAGGCCGGGAATGCCGGGCGCCACGCCGGTCATGGCCTGGCCGTGGCATTGCACGCAGGCCGGCAGCCGGCGCGCGGCGTCGCCTTCGAGCACAAGCTGCCGGCCGTGGCGCAGCACCTCGGGCGCGGCGGCGGCGGGCAGGGGGGCCGGGTAGGGCAGCTCCAGCTGCGAGAAATACGTGGCGATTTCCATCAGGTAGGCGTCGCTGAGCGGCTCAATGAGCTGCGTCATGAGGCCGTAGTGGCGACGCCCGTCGCGAAAGTTGAGCAACTGGTTGTAGAGATAACCCGCCGGCTTTCCGGCCAGGCGCGGGTAATAGCCGTCGGGCGCGGCGCGGCCCTGCGACCCGTGGCAGGCGGTGCAGGCCATGGCGCGCTGGGCGATGCTGTCTTCAAAGGGAGGTGGCGCCGCCGCCGCGGGGCCGGCCGCCGCCCAGGCCAGGGCGGCGGGCAGCGCCAGCAGGCGTAGGCGGCGTAGGGGGCGCAGCAAAAAGCGTCCAAAACAGGTCTGTTCCATGCGGCCATCATGCCGCACATGAGCGGTCCGCGTAAGCATCAGTTGCCGTCGAAAAAAGCATATCAGATGAAAAACAGCGGAAAATTGCAATATCAGATGGCCCCTTCATGAAACGCTACGAACAACTGGTCGAACTGCTGGCCGCCGACATCCGCGGCGGGCGCCTGGCGCCCGGCACACGCCTGCCGTCGATACGCACGATCACGGCGCAGCACGGCCTGAGCGCCTCCACCGCCTTCAAGGCCTATTACCGGCTGGAAGAAAAAGGCCTGGTACGTGCGCAGCCGCGCTCGGGTTATTACGTCACGGCCTCGGCCATGCAGCAACTGGCGGCGCCGGCGCGCGGCGCGGCCGATGGCAGGGCCGGCAAGGCGGCCCGGGTGGCGCCGCGGCCGGACGTTAGCGAACTGGTGTTCGCCGTGCTGGGTGCGGCGCAGGACCCGGCCATCGTCCCCCTGGGCTCGGCCTTCCCAGCGCCGGGGCTGTTTCCGCTGCAGCGGCTGGGCAAGTCGTTGGCCCGCAGTTCGCGTTTCATCCAGGGGCCGGACACCGTGGTCAGCCTGCCGCGCGGTGATGAGGGTCTGCGCCGGCAGATCGCGCTGCGCTACCTCGGTATGGGCATGGCGCAGCCGGCCGAGGAGCTCATCGTCACGCACGGCGCGCTGGAGGCGCTGAACCTGTGCCTGACGGCCGTGGCCCAGCCCGGCGACCTGGTCGCGGTCGAGTCGCCCGGTTTTTACGCCAGCCTGCAGGCGCTGGAGCGGCTCAAGATGAAGKCACTGGAAATCCCGGTGCACCCGCAGGACGGCCTGGACCTGGCGGCGCTGGCCGACGCGCTGCAGCGGCACCCGGTCAAGGCCTGCTGGTTCATGACGTCTTTCCAGAACCCCACGGGCGCCAGCCTGTCGCTCGAGAAAAAGAAAGCGCTGGTCGCGCTGCTGGCCGCCCGCGACATCCCGCTGATCGAAGACGATGTGTACGCCGAGCTCTACTTCGGCCATCGCGGTTTTTTGCCCGCCAAGGCCTTTGACCGCAAGGGCCTGGTGATGCACTGCAGCTCTTTCAGCAAGACGCTGGCGCCCGGCTACCGCGTGGGCTGGGTGTCGCCCGGGCGCTTCGGCCAGCAGATAGAGCGGCTCAGGCTCATGACCACGCTGTCGGCCAGCCTGCCCGCGCAGCTGGCGATCGCCGACTACCTGCAGCACGGCGGCTACGATAAGCACCTGCGCAAGCTGCGGCATGCGATGGAGTCGCAGCTGTCCAGCCTGCTGGCCGCCCTAGCCCGCCATTTCCCGCCGGACGTGCGCGTGTCGCGTCCCGCGGGTGGCTATTTTGTGTGGGTCGAATTCGCCGAGGGCTTTGACGCGCTGGCCTTGCACCAGGCGGCGCTGGAGCAGGGCATAGGCATCGCGCCGGGGCCGGTGTTTTCAGCGCGCCGCAATTTCCGGCACTGCCTGCGGCTCAATTACGGGCATCCGTGGAGCGAGCGTTTTGAGGCAGCGATGCAGACTCTGGGCGCGCTCGCGCACCGGCAAAGTCCTTACGCAGCGCGCTGAGCGGCGGCGGGCCGGCCTACCTGTGCCTGTCCGGCAAGGCGCGCACGCAGGCGACAAAGTGCTCCCAGCTGGCCTCGACTTCCTTGACGCGCACGCCCTTGTCGAGCACCGCGCCGCAGGCGGCTTCGGCACGCCGTACGACCTTGGTCAGCGCGCTGGCGGGCAGGGGCGGGATCCTCGCGCGCAGGCTGTCGGCCTTGTTGCGCATCTGGGCGATGGCGTCCTTGGCCAGTGTCTTGTTGCCGGCGCAGGCAATCATGCCGATCATCTCGGCCATTTCGCCGAAGGCCGGGTCCAGGTTCCAGAGCGCCGCCGTGCCCAGCGCCAGCACCCACATGCGCTTGTTGCGCACCGGTGTAGCGGCCTGGCCGCCATCACTGGCCGGCAGTCCGGCGGGCTGGGATTCGGGTGAGGTGGGGTTCGTCATGGAAGGCGCGTCTTGTATAGACAAGGGATGATTTTGCCTGAGTCGGCTTGCGGCCCCGGGGCCTCCCGGCCAAAACCCGGTTTTGCGCCCAGGAAACCCTTGACAGCCCACGATGCGGAAAAAGGGCGAGTTCAGCCGCCCCCCGCCCAATCGGCAATGCGCCGGCAGACCCAGTCGGCGTCGTCGTGCGGCAGGTCGTGACCGGCCCAGGGATGCTCGTGGTGGGTGGCCTGCCAGGCCTGCGCCAGCCGGGCCGAGCAGCGCGGATGCACGAGGTGGTCGGCCGCCGACGAAAGCACAAGAGCCGGGCAGGCGGGCGGCGCGGCCATGGTAAAGGCCGCGGCGGCCTTGAGCTGGCGCCAGGCATTGGCGGCGCTGACGGGCGCGTCCTGGCGGATGCGGGTCCACGCGGCCAGGTCCTGCTCCAGCGAGGTGCTGCGGTTGCAGGTAATGCGGTGGATCACGCGCTCGGCATGGGCCGCATCGCGCCAGCGCGCGGCCACCAGCGCCAGCGGCAGCCAGGTGGTGGGGCGCAGGCGTTCGCTGGCGCGGCCCAGCGGCCGCATGCTGGTGTTGATCAGCACCAGTCCGTCCACCTCCTCCGGATGGCGCAGCGCCCAGTCGGCGGCCACCATGCCGCCCAAGGACATCGCCACCAGGCGATAGGGCGGCGCAAGGTCGCGGGCCCGCAATTGTTCACGCGCGAAGTCCGCCATGGCGCGCACCGTGGCCGGCGAGTCTTTACGGCAGAACACGCCGTTGCCCGGCAGGTCCAGCGCCACTACCCGTGTGGCCGCGCTGGCCGAGCCCGGCAAGGCGCGCGCCAGCCGCTCCGCGAAGTCACCCCAATGTCGCGCCTCGCGGGTCAGGCCCCTGAGCAGTACCCAGGTCATATCAGCGCACCCGCCTGGGCCGCCAGTGCGCCGTGGCCAGCTGTGTGAGCAGCGCGCGCCGCTCACCCGAGGGCAGCCAGTTCGGCGCGGCGAAGGCGGCGCGCGTGAGGAAGTCCAGCAGATCCGCATGGCGGCGCAGCACGCGTTTGGTGCGGTGCGCCTTCATGGGGTTGAAGATGCCGTGCCGCGAAAACAGCTGGCGCGGGTTCTTGCGTATCCACAGCCAGGAGCCCAGCTCCAGCGTCATCGGCAGGAACACATGGCGCGGCGGCGCGTGGTCGTAGGCGTGGTCCCAGAGGTCGCCGTGCAGCAGGTACTGGTTGCTCTGCGGCTCAAAGCTGTAGGCATGGTGCGGGTGCGACTGTTCCAGCATGGTCCGCAGCGCGAACATCTCGGGCAGGTGCGGCATCAGCCGGCGCGTCTTGGCATAGGGAAACCACAGGCTGTCGTCAAAACCGTAGCCCGAGTGGCAGTCCAGCGCCAGGCTGAAAGGGCGGCTGGCGAGCTGCTCGTGCACCACGCGCAGCAGGGCCGCGCTCTCGGCCTCCATGGGCATGCCCGGCCGGCCGCAGTACCAGGGCAGCGAGGGGCTGATGCTCTGTCCGCCGGCCAGGAAGGGCACATGGCCCTCGGCGCGCTGCGGCGCGTTGCGCATCAGGTCCACGCCCTGCGGGTTGGCGCGCTTGTGCGCCCACATTCCGCCGGGGTTGACGATGGGCATGAAGACCAGCCGGATTTTTTCGAGCTGGCGGTGCAGCAACTCGTCCCACTCGAGGCGAAACAGCAGTGCGCGCAGGTAGTGCAGGATCAGCTGCGTGCCGATGCGCTCCAGCCCGTGGATGCCGCCGAAGAAACCGACGGCGGGCGCCTGCGGGTCGCGCGAGCCTATGCTGGCGGTGTAGAGCGGGAACGAGGGACCTGCGGTGTGCGCCTCGGCCACGACGTCGACTTCAAAGTGGGCGCTGCCCGCCAGCAAAATTGCCTTGAGCTCCTCGAGTTCCGCGAAACTCGCGGCCGCGTCGCGCGCCGGCGTGAGGCTATAGGGGCTGTGAAGGCTGCGGGGACTTTCCACGGCGGCGGTCGGCGGCAGGATTTCCATCCTGACATGCTGGCACAGTTGTTTGACAGCGCGCTACATGGCCGGCGGGTTTTTTTGTGTCGAATGTTGGCCGGGGCCTGAAATGCTCAGTTCCCTGTTCGCTGCTCGATCGCGGAGATCACCTGGCGCATGGCCTTGTTGACCGGCTTGTCGCCGCGCATCACGAGCGCCAATGTTCTTTGCAGCCGCGGGTACAGCGGGTGAACGGCGAGTTCGGGATGCTGCCCGGGGCCGGTCACGGCCATGGCCGGCAATATGCTGCAGCCCAGGCCGGCGGCCACCATCTCTTTGATGGCCTCCACGCTGCCCAGTTCCATCACGGGCCTGGGGGTGTGGCCCGCGTCCCGGAACCACTGGTCGATGATCACGCGGGTATTGGCCGCCGGCTCGAACAGCACGAGTTCGCGCCTGGCCAGGAAGGCCGGCGTGATGCGGGCGGGCAGCCCCGCCTCCCGCCTGGGAATCACCGCCACAAATTCGTCGTTCAGCATCGGTGTGGTGACTAGGGCGCGGCGCTTGACGGGCAGGGTCACCAGCGCCATGTCCATGGTGTTGCCCTCAACCGCCTTGACGAAGTCGGCGGTATTGCCGGTACTGACCAGCACGCTGAGATTGGGAAAGCGCACCCTCAGTGAACGCAGGATGTGCGGCAGCAGGTAAAGGCAGGCCGTGGCGCCGGTTCCCAGCGTCACGCGGCCGGTGACGTCGGCCGAATGCGAGGCCATGGCCGTCAGCACGCCTTCCACCGCCGCGTCCACGTGGCGGATCTGCGCCAGGAGATCCAGGCCCGCCGGCGTGGGCGAGGCCCGGCGCGCCACGCGCTCGACCAGGCGCACGCCCAGGCGCTGCTCCAGCTGCCGGATCTGCAGGCTGACGGCCGGCTGCGACAGGCCCAGCCTTTCGGCCGCGCCCGAGAAGCTGCCGGTTTCGACGATGAGCGCATAGGTGCGCAGGTGGTCCAGGTTGAGCATGCAAAGAAATTCTAATCAAAACCATAAGTTTCAACATATTTACTTATGAGTGGCCTTGGGCAACCATGGCGGCATGCAACATCTTTCACAGGCTTTCCCTGCGCCACTGCCCGCGCCCGATGCTGGCGCGCTCTTCATCCACCCTTGCGCCGAGAGCGACATCGAAGCGATACAGGCCATCTATGCCCACTACGTGGCGACCAATCTGGCCACCTTCGAGCTGGAGCCACCCACGGCGGCCCAGATGTTGTCACGCCGCGCCGACATCCTGCGAGGCGGTTATCCCTACCTGGTGGCTCGCCGCGACGGGGTGCTGGCGGGTTATGCCTATGGCAGCGCTTACCGCTCACGGCCGGCTTATCGCCATACGGTGGAAGACTCGATTTATGTCGCGCCCGGCATGCGCCAGGCCGGCGTCGGCAGCGCCTTGCTGCGTGCCTTGATCCACGAGTGCGAGCAGCGCGGCTTCCGTCAGATGGTGGCCGTGGTCGGCAACAGCGCCAACACCGGCTCGCTGCGGGTGCATGAGGTACAGGGCTTTACGCACGTCGGTACGCTGGGCTGCGTCGGCTACAAATTCGGCCAGTGGGTGGACACGGTGCTGATGCAGCGCGTGCTGGGCGAGGGCGCTTCGTCGCCCGGGGACCTGCCGGTGGCGCCGGCCGTTCAGTCGGCCGCCGCGATCACCAGGTCCGACAGCGGGTACGCCACGCAGGGCAGGATGTAGCCCGCCTGCTTTTCCTCGGCGCTCAGGCCAGGCCATTCGATGCGGTAGGCCACCTGGCCGCTGGCCAGCTTGCGGATGCAGGTGCGGCAAGTGCCGTTGCGGCAGGAGCTGTCCATCACCACGCCGGCCAATGACGCCGACTGCAGGATGGGCAGGGACGGCGAGGCGCTGAAATGTGCGCCCTCCGCGTCCAGCCTGACCCTGAACACGGGTGCGGCGGCGGAGCCGCTGGGCTGGGTGTCGTCGTCCATGTCCGTCTTCGCGAGGGTGCCCGCCTTAGCCGCGCGCGCGCTCCAGCAGCAGCACGGTCATCAGGGACAGCAGCAACTGCTGCTCTTCGCGCTCGCTGAAGGGGGCCATCTGTTCGGCGGTGAAGAGTCCCTCAAACAGGGCCGGCCGCTTGGTGAGTTCGGCCACCAGCGTGCCGTCAGGCCGCGTCACCTGGTAGGCGGGATGGAACACATAGCCTGAAAACAGTCCGATCAGGGGAATCTGGCTGAACAGGCCGTCGAGAAAACGCGTCATCACGCTTTTTTCGTTGATGCTGAAATGCGTGACGCCGTTGTCCAGCACGTCAAAACCGGCCCTCCAGATGGACCGCATGCCGCGCCGCTTGATGCCTCCCAGCGCCACGCCCTGCGGATCGGTGAAGTTGTACAGCGCCGAAAAATCGATGATCCGGTCGGCCTTGATCTGGTGCAGCAGCTGGTCCTGCTTCTCATTGGCGAAAACAGCGATGGCCTCCTTGAGCTTGAAGAGTTTTTGCTTGACATAGGCCACCGGCTGGTTATGCGCGTCCTTGACCAGGAACTGTGGCGCAACGGCCATGAGCTTGAAGGACATTTGCAGGGGAAACTGGAGGCGTTGGGCCATGATGTGAGCGCGCTTGTAAGGGTTATGGTGCGCCGAATGTACCCGACGCCCGTGTCGCTTCCGGGCGCCGGCCCGCCGTTCGGCGGCTTTGGTGCGAATCTATTGGCGGCAGGGAGGCAATCTGGGCGACAATTCCGCTCCGCCGGATTATTTTCCGACTCCAAGAACAACCCTCCCGATTTTCCATGTCCAGCTATTCCGTTCGACCCGCCACGCCCCGCGATGCCAAAACCATCGCCGAGATCCATGTTGCCACCTGGCAAGCCGCCTACAAAGATCTCATGCCCGAGGACTACCTCGCCAAGATCACTGTTGAAAAGCGCCAGGCCTACTGGCGCGAAGCCATCGAGTTCAGCGAACCGCAACTGCTGGTGGCCACCGAAGGCGAGCAGATCGTCGGTTTTGTCGGCTTTGACCGCTCCCGCGATGCCGGCACCAAATCCACCGTCGGTGAAATCTGGGCCTTGTACGTGCTTCCCGAACACTGGGGCAAGGGCGCGGGCCTGGCCCTCTGGGACGGCGCGCGCGAAGGCCTGAAGGAAGAGGGCTGCACACAGGTCACGCTGTGGGTGCTGTTGCGCAATGAGCGTGCGTTGCGGTTTTATGAACAGGCTGCGGGGTTCAAGCGGGAGATGCCCTCGCTCAAGACTGTGGCGTTTGGCAGCGTCAAGCTGGAAGAGATTCGGCTTAAACGATCGGTTGATTGAGGCCGGTTCTTGCCCCGGCCTGAGCGCTCGCTGCTGAGTGTTGCTGGCCGGGGGTAGCCCGGCGGCTACTCACTTTTCTTTTGCTTCGCCAAAAGAAAAGTAAGCAAAAGAAAAGGCGACCCTGGTTGCTGCGTCCCTCCGCTTCGCTGCGGGCAACCTGCGGTGCTCGGTTCAGGCGGGGTCCAGGCGGGGTCTCGCTA
>NZ_JBFUBU010000025.1:0-65677 GCF_056405595.1 Polaromonas sp. P1_G1 | reverse complement strand
GGGCAACTACCTCACGCCCACGCTGCTGGGCGGCAAGAACTCGCTGTGGTTCACCGAGCAGATCTACACCCAGTTCATCACGCGCTTTAACTGGGAACAGGGTGCGGCCTTTGGCTTTTTGCTGCTGGGTTTGTCCACGGCTATCGTCTGGTTAGGCCTCAAGTTGACCGGCCAGAAGTTCGGCGAAGTGATGAGGCGTTCATGAGGGACACAGCATGATCGCCTCCCTGCCCCGCCCAGCCTGGCTGCGCGCCGGCACCTGGGCCTATGCCCTGGCGTTTTTCGCCTTCCTGTTCCTGCCGCTGGTGGTGGTCGCGGTGTTCGCCTTTAACGATGCGCCCTACCCGGCGCCGCCCTGGCGCGGCTTCACGCTCGACTGGTTTTTCGGCAGCAAGGCCGGCCGCAGCGGCCTGTTTGCCGACCGCCCCATGCTGGCCAGCCTCTGGACCAGCGTGGTCGTGGCCGCCTGGGTCACGGTGCTGGCCGTGCTGGTCGGCACCACCAATGCGTTTTTGATCGAACGCGCCCGCTTCCCCGGCAAGCAGGCCCTGTCTTTCCTGATGCTGGCGCCGCTGGTGATCCCCGGCGTCATCCTGGGCATCTCCATCCTGGCCTTCGCCAGCCGGATGGCGCAGCTGGCCGACGACTGGTGGGGCCTGGAACTCGACTTTTTGCGCCCCGGCTTGCCCCTGGTGGTGATAGGCCAGTTTTCCTACATCGTCTCCATCGCCACCCTGGTCATCACCGCGCGCCTGAAACGTTTTGACATCACCCTGGAAGAAGCCGCCTACAACCTGGGCGCCTCCCGCGCCGCCGTCTTCACCACCATCACCCTGCCCTACCTGAAACCCGCGCTCATAGGCGCCGCCGCGATCTCGTTTTTGATGTCCTTCGAGAACTTCAACACCACCCTGATGCTGGTCGGCTCGGACGCGCCGCTGACCGTCATGATGTACGGCCGCATGCGCGAAGGCGCCACGCCGGTGCTCAATGCGGTGAGCCTGTTCCTGATGCTGGCCTCGGCTGCGCTGGCGCTGACGATCCTGCGAAAACCCGCAGACTCCCCCGGGCACTGATGGCGGCTTCTTGCCCCCTCTCCCTCTGGGAGAGGGTTGGGGTGAGGGCCAGCGGCCGTAGCAAGCCAGGCAGCCATTCAACCGCCGCAGGCCCCCACCCCTGCCCTCCCCCAGCGGGGGAGGGAGGAATTCAGGGAATCGGGTGATCACCATCGCTGTGTCATGTTCTTACTCCCTCTCCCCCTGGGAGAGGGTTGGGGTGAGGGTCGGCGGCCGTAGCAAGCCAGGCAGCCGTTCGACCGCCGCAAGCCCCCACCCCCACCCTCCCCCAGCGGGGGAGGGAGCAAAGACCTAGCATCAACGCCAAGAGGTTTTTTGAAGGTTTCCAGCACCCCGAGCGCTTTACAAAGCCCTTCCAGCGGATAGCCAAATGGCGTGCAGGGATGACTGAATCGTGATACGGTGCATCTGTAAATACAGGGCCTGAAAACCGCCTTCCAACCGCTTTCCGCCCCGTATCAGCCCGGTTTTGACACTTTGACCTCAGAGGTGAACGGATGCGCAGGCCAGCCCTTTACAGCAGTTCAAACCGTCCGGCGCAGGGCGCGGATGACGCCCAGGCGCAGCCGCCCGGCGAGGCCACCACCGCGGACGCCGTCCCAGCTTCCCCTCCTCCACCCTCCCGCTTTCCCCGCCTTGCCCGGCTCAGCCAGCGCCTGGCGCGCCACCAGCTCTACCTGCTGTGGTCCGTCGTCGGCCTGCTGGCGCTGCTGCTGGCCTTCAGCTTTGCCTCGCCGCTGCGCAACCCGGCGCGCAAGCTGACCCAGGACGACATCAACGCGGCCGTGCTCAAGACCCTGGAAACCACGGTCCTGCCCTCGCCCGGCACCAAGGCCTACGACACCATCATTCCCTCGGTCGTGCGCATCGTCGGCCTGGGCAAGGACAAGGATGGCAAGGAGGACGGCGAGCGCAGCGTCGGCAYCGGCGTGGTCATCGTCGACAAGGGCATCATCCTGACCAACCTGCACGTGGTGCAGAACGCCCAGACCATCAAGATCACCTTTGCCGACGGCCTGGAGTCCACCGCCAGCATCACCGGCGTGCAGCCCGAGAACGACCTCGCCGTGCTGCAGGCCCACAAGATCCCCGACGACCTGATCGCCGCCACCATGCGCTCCACCGCCGACCTGGCCCCCGGCGACCAGGTCATGGCCGTGGGCTACCCCTTCGGCATAGGCCCCTCGGCCTCGCAGGGCGTGATCTCCGGGCTCAAGCGCAACTTCCGCTCGCCCGAGGGCAAGCAGATGATGAGCAACCTGATCCAGTTCGACGCCGCCGCCAACCCCGGCAACTCCGGCGGCCCCCTGGTCACCATGGACGGCGAGGTCATCGGCATCGTCACCGCCATCTTCAACCCCAACCAGCAGCGCACCTTTGTCGGCATCGGCTTTGCCGTGCCGATTGAAAACGCGGCCTCGGCCGCCGGCATGCCGCCGTTCTGAACCCCTTACGACACCTCCTGACCCCAGCCTCCAAGGACCCCGCCGCATGGAACAGACCACTCCGCAAAACGCCAACCACGACACCGCCCAGCTCATGGAGCAGATTCTTTACGAGGTCAAGCGCGTAGTCGTCGGGCAGGACCGCTTCCTCGAGCGCGTCATGGTCGCCATCCTGGCCCAGGGCCATTTGCTGGTCGAGGGCGTGCCGGGTCTCGCCAAGACCCTGACCATCAAGACCCTGGCCAACACCGTGCAGGGCCAGTTCAAGCGCATCCAGTTCACGCCCGACCTGGTGCCGGCCGACCTGGTCGGAACCCGCATCTACAACCAGAAAACCGGCGAGTTCAGCACCTCGCTGGGCCCCGTCTTCACCAACCTGCTGCTGGCCGACGAAATCAACCGCGCGCCCGCCAAGGTGCAAAGCGCGCTGCTGGAAGTGATGCAGGAGCGCCAGGTCACGATTGCCGGCACCACCCACAAGGTGCCCGATCCATTCCTGGTCATGGCCACGCAGAACCCGATTGAAACCGAAGGCACTTACCCGCTGCCCGAAGCCCAGGTCGACCGCTTCATGATGAAGGTGCTGGTCGACTACCCCACCGACGAGGAAGAGTTTGTCATCGTCCAGCGCGTCACCGGCCCCGCCGTCGCCGTGAGCGCCGTCGCCACCACCGAACAGCTGGCCGCGCTGCAGGCCGAATGCCGCCGCATCTACGTCGACCCCTCGCTGGTGCAGTACGCGGTGCGCCTGGTCTCGGCCACCCGCACCCCCGTCAAGCATGGGCTGAAAGATTTGCAGCGCTTCATCACCTTCGGCGCCAGCCCGCGCGCCACCATCAACCTGACCGAAGGCGCGCGCGCCCTGGCCCTGCTGCGCGGCCGCAGCTACGCCCTGCCCGAAGACATGACCGACCTGGTGCCCGACGTGCTGCGGCACCGCCTGGTGCTGTCGTATGAAGCGCTGTCCGAAGGGCTCACCGCAGACGGGCTCGTCGCCAAGATCATGGCCAAAATCCCGCCTCCAGCCAAACCCCTCGAGCATGAAAAACTCGCCGCCTGAACCGGTCAAATCCGCTGCCGCCAACGCAGACCAGCTGCTGCGCCGGCTCGAGTGGACGGTGCTGCGCCGTCTCGACGGCCTGCTGCAGGGCGACTACCGCACGCTGCTGCGCGGCACCGGCATGGACCTGGCCGACCTGCGCGAGTACCAGCACCATGACGACGTGCGCCACATCGACTGGAACGTCACCGCCCGGCTGGAGCAACCCCATGTCCGCGTCTTCACCGAAGACCGTGAGATGAGCGCCTGGTTTCTGCTGGACCTGAGCCCGTCGATGGACTTCGGCTCCAGCGAGCAGCGCAAGCGCAATGTCTCGGCCGAGTTTGTCGCCGTGCTGGCCCGCATGCTGACCCGCCACGGCAACCGCGTGGGCGCCATGCTATATGGATCGGGTGTCGACGCCGTGATTCCCGCGCGCGGCGGCCGCCACCATGTGCTGCACCTGCTGCACACCCTGCAGACCAGGCCTGAAACAAGCGACCTCGGCCCGACACGCCTGCACGAGCTGCTCGAATCCGCCGCCAACCTGGTGCGGCGCCGCTCCACCGTGTTTGTGGTATCCGACTTCATCAGCGAACCCGGCTGGGAGAGACCACTGGGCCAGCTGGCCCGCCGCCATGAAGTCGTGGCCGTGCGCCTGCTCGACCCGCTGGAGCTGGACCTGCCCGACCTGGGCCTGATCCCGATACGCGACGTCGAAACCGGCGAGCAACTTCTGGTCGACACGCATGATGCCGGTTTCCGCAAACGCTTTGCGCGCATCGCGGCCCAGCGCGAGGCCGACCTGCGGCAGGCGCTGGCCCGCGCCGGCGTCGACGCGCTGGAACTCTCGACCGACGACAACCTGGTCGACGCCATCATGCGCTTCACCGAACTGCGCAAGCGCCGCAGCCGCACATCGGGTGGCGCCATGCCCACCCACCTGAAGCGCGCCGCCTGACGCTGCCAAGGACATCTCACCATGAACCTCCCCAGCTGGCTCACCTCCTTCATGTCAAAACTGCCCTTGCCGACTTTTTTGTGGCCGGAATTTTTGTGGCTGCTGCTGGCGATCCCGCTGCTGGTGCTGATCTACATCTGGCTGCTGCGCCGCAAGAAAAAAATGGCGCTGCGTTACGCCAGCCTCTCCATCGTCCGCGAAGCCATGGGCCGCGGCCAGAGCTTCCGCCGCCATGTGCCGCCGATACTCTTCCTGCTGTCCATCGCCGCCATGCTGGTCGCCGCCTCGCGCCCCTTCGCCGTCATCAGCCTGCCCTCACAACGCGAAACCATCATCCTCGCCATGGACGTCTCAGGCAGCATGCGCGCCGCCGACGTGCTGCCGAATCGCCTGGTCGCCGCACAAAACGCCGCCAAAGCCTTCCTGGCTGATTTGCCGCGCAATGTGCGCGTAGGCATCGTCGCCTTCGCCGGAACCGCCTCCGTCGTGCAGCAACCCACACTGAGCCGCGAAGACCTGGTCGTCGCCATCGACAAATTCCAGTTGCAGCGCGGCACCGCGATTGGCAACGGCATCGTCGTCTCGCTGGCCGAACTGTTCCCCGATGCCGGCATTGATTTAGCGTCCATGCAATACGGCCGCGAAAAACCGCGCGGCACCTCCATAGACCAGGCCCTGGCCCCCGACAAAGGTGCCAAAAAAGAATTCGTCCCCGTCGCCCCCGGCTCCTACACCTCAGGCGCCATCATCCTGTTGACCGATGGCCAGCGCACCACCGGCGTCGATTCTTTGGACGCAGCCAAAGCCGCCGCCGACCGCGGCGTGCGCGTGTACACCGTGGGGGTGGGCACGGTGGACGGCGAAACGATTGGCTTTGAAGGCTGGTCCATGCGCGTCAAGCTCGATGAGGAGACCTTGAAGGGCATTGCGCGCACCACGCAGGCGGAGTACTTCTATGCCGGTACCGCGGCGGACTTGAAGAAGGTGTATGAGACGCTCAGTTCGCGGCTGGCGATTGAGAAGAAAGAGACGGAGGTTTCCGGGCTGCTGGCCTTGCTGGCGGCTGCGCTGGCTTTGGTGTCGGCCAGTTTGTCGCTGCTTTGGTTTAACCGGATTCTTTGAGGTAGGCACCCACGCGGCATGAAGAATTGCCGGTTTAAACAAAAACCGAGTAACCCGGTACTCACACAACGCAGGCCTAGAGTTTTCAATTGACGACTACCCAGCAGACCGCATCAAACGGCGCGGCCTAGCAGGGTTATCCATGAATACAGCGAAGCGCAACAAATTAGCGTCTTCTCTCGCATAACTCCTCCATTTGTAGGGCGCGCATCGCAACCCCATCCATAGAATCGATGGTGGGATTCTCCCTATGTGCGGCCAATATCAACGAGGAGTTTGTAGAAATGAAAATGACACCGGGCCGCCGTGCGCTCGACAAAATATACAAACGTCGTGATAGATATGACATACCTGAGTGGCAGCGGGGCGAAGTTTGGGATGACGAGCGAAAAAAAGCATTGATTGATAGTGTGCTTCGCGGCTGGAAGCTGCCGAAGTTTTACTTTGTCAAATTGTCCGAGGAAGATTTCGAAGTCGTAGATGGTCAACAGCGACTCACAGCGATCTACGAGTTTTTTGCTAGCACCTTGCCTCTCTCAGAAGAATCAGCAAAAGTATTTGGCGGTCCGTACTACAAAGACCTGAAAAGCCGCGTCTCGGACGTCTTTGACGATTTTGAAATTGAGTACGATGAAATCGAGAACGCCGACCAAGAGGAGTTAAAGGAGTTTTTTCAACGATTACAACAAGGGCTGCCTCTTACCAGCAGCGAGAAACTTAACTCAGTTCACAGCAAACTTCGCGACTTCTGCCAGAAGTTGTCCAAGCATAAGTTTTTCACTCAATCTATATCTCTTGCTGACACTCGATTGGCTCACTTTGATATTGCTACCAAAGCAGTGGCTATCGAAGTTGAAGGAATTGATACGGGTCTCCGTTATGAAGATTTGAAGCGTATCTTCGCGTCGCAGAAGAGTTTTTCTCCCGCTTCTGCGGTCGCCAAAAGATTGTTATTGGCCCTGGACTTTTTAGCAGATGCATTTCCAAAACGGAACGCAAAACTAAAAAATCGCACTATCGTTCAATCTTTGATTACGTTCGCGTGCCGAGTAGTTGAGAGCAAGCCAAAGGCAAACCTAAGCGAAGCGATCGCGAAGTACACCGATACATTTCTGGAAGGGCTGTCAGAGCAGGTTGAGTTGGGTCAAGCTGCGTCTGACTATGACTACGTTCGGTTTCAGCGCTCGATCAATGCAAACATTAGGGCTGGCGCCAGGATCCGACATGAGGTTCTCCTGCGTAAGGCTTTTTTATTTGATGCCAAGATCGCCGACGCGTTCAGCCCAGCCGCGATTGCAAGTAGTGGTGTAGTGCGGCGAGTGTCGGAGCTAGCCGAAGAAGTTTCCTCTCAGATTGGTCGCCTCAACACCGCGTATGCACATGTACACGGTGACGATCTTTTTAAGTCTACGAATAAAACTACTCAGGCCCTTTCTCGACTTGGCAAACCTATTGCCGATCTTTCGGGATACAAGTCATTCATTGATGATCTGTACTTCATTTTTCGGGAGAGCATTGGCCAACGGTTAGCCACTAATTTACCTTCCTCCTTTGTCGACGTAAATACGCTTCGAACAGATCTTCAACACGACGTCGATCACGGCGATGCAAAGAAAGTCAGAAGCAAACAGAAGAAGATTGGCGAGACTTTTGAGAAGTACTCCGGCACCAAGTCACCGCAACTCATTGATGCCGAGAGATTTATTCTTGTCCAAGCAAATCTTCTATCGTCGCTGAACCTTGATCTGGTGAACTTGCCGATCAATTGAATTGACCGAGTCGCAATGAAGCGGTAATTTCATGAACTCAATCCAAGGTAATTTCAGTCGTGTAAGTCCAGCAGCTTTTGCTGAAAAAATCGGCATTCCGCTTGGGTGGTTTGTAATATCTCATCGATGGATGCCCGCAAAGAAGGATCGCCGTGCTAGCCATGGGAAGTGGTTCAAACTATCTACGGAGCATGGGTCGATCTACAGGGTCTTACGGTTCTCTACAAACCTGCAGGGGACGTCGGGCTCGATCGGTCAGATAGTTATCGACTACCCTGGATGGCTGGACTTGCTCGGACGTGCAGAGGATGCAACAGGGCCAATTGGGATTGAAATATCGCCCACAAAGTGGTGGCAAGCGGGAGCCCTTGCGGTTTCTCATCCGGACCCTTCGGTCCGCCTTTCCGGATGGCTCGCCGTGTTGTCTTTTTTTTTGGGTGCTATCTCTGTACTACTCGGCATATGGTCTCTATACAAGACCTATTACCCATGATCAATCTGTCTGAACCGTCGAGTCCAACGATCACCGCGGCGCAGATGCAAGCTTCCGTACCTGGCCAAAGATCGTGTCCATGGGTGAAATACTATGCTGTGGCGCGTTGCTGACACCAATCTTTATATTCTTGGGTCGGTGCACGTGTCAGACGAGCCGCTAGTCTTCAGTGAGCAAACGGTCATAGCCTTGGAAAAGGCAGAGATTTTGGCTTTCGAGTCCAACATTGATGCAGTAACAGATCCCCTTATCGGTCGCTTTAAAAGCGGGTCTCGCCTCAACAACACTATTCCCAAAGATCTCTTCGATGACACCTCCTATCTTTGGGCTCGATTTCTATTTGATCCCAATGAACTAAATGGTCTTCAAGCGTGGCGGGTGGGCTTTCGACTTATGAGCGAAATCATGCAGCAGCATGGGTTCCTATTCAACGAGGGAATCGATCGAAGAGTCTTAGAGCTAGGAAAATCGCAACAACGGAAGTTATTCTTTCTCGAGTCCATTAATGCGGTTTCTCTAATTATGAGTAAGGTACCTAGTGCCGAACAGGAGCTATTCCTTGCGTTGACCGTGCGAAAGACTGAAGAGGAAGTACAGCTCTTGAGACAGATTGTGACGGCGTGGAAGAATCAAAAACCCGACGATCTGATTCCCGTATTAAACCGAGAGTTTCGATTACTTCCGGCGATGTATTCAGCACTCCTTCATGATCGAAACAAAGCGTGGCTTCCTCAATTGCTTCGTTTGGCTCGCGGCCGAAGAAACACTGTTGCAATAGTTGGAGCATTACATATGGTTGGCCCCAATAATCTTTCGGATCTGTTATCCAACCAAGGTTTGCCCTGTGCTCGTCTCACCTAATCGCTGAACAACTCAATTCCTCAAGAAAAATCAAACGTCTTGCGGAGGTCTGTTACGCCTCAACAACAAAGGCCTGTAGCCCGGCCATCCTCCCATCCCGAAACCGCCAGACATCACAGTAGGCATGGCGGACATCCTTCCCCGCCTCGTCCCTCAAAGTAATCTCCCCAAGCGCCGCAACAAAGTCCCCGTCGGCAATCATCTGGTGGACCTCAAACCTCGGCGGCTCCCGGTACTCGTTCGCCATCCATTCGCGAACGGCGTCCTTTCCCTTCAGCGTTTTGTCACCCACAAAGGTCCACTCCGTGTCTTCGGTGCAGAACTTCAGGAATCCTTCGTAGTCGCCTTTCACGATGGCCGCGTTGGCCTTTTGCAGAATCTCTTTGTGGCTCTCTGGCATTGAGAAATCTCCTGTTTCGATGGGATGGATTTCAGAGTCTGATCGCGCACAAACACAAGGCTTTGTCAGCCTCGCGCCGCGCAGCACGTAGGCCACGCACTTTCTTCGGAGCGGACCAGTCAGCCAAGTCCTACGCCCAAAGCTGAAACCCGGAGCTGGCACTTCGCCTTCACAGGCCTAGCTTGGAATAAGCAACTCGCCGGTCATACACCCGTCGCCGGCCAAGGAGGACTTGTGATGAAACTCATGCCGCAACTGGCCTTTAACGGAAACTGCCGCCAGGCCTTTGAACTTTATGAAAAAGTGCTCCGGGGCAAGATCACCGTGATGAACGCCCTAGGCGACACGCCGGAGGTCCCGCTTCCGCCGGGCTCCAAGCCTTCGGCGCCCGAACACATACGCTTCGCCGAACTCCAGATGGGCGACTGGGCGTTGCTGGGCAACGACGTACCGCCCGACGAATTCGAGCCCATGCGTGGCTTCAACATCGCCCTGCATGCCCAAAGCGTCGCGGAGGCCACGCGCGTCTTTGAGGCCCTGGCCGAGGGCGGCGAAGTCAAGGCGCCGCTGACGCGCATGCCCTGGGCCGCGCGCTTCGGCCAGTTGGTGGATCGCTTTGGCGTGCCCTGGCTGGTTCTTGCGCTGGCGCACTAGAGAGCGGCCGGACGGCCGCGCTGTCAACTCACTGCGGCCGATACCGCTCAAGCACGTCGTTGTTCACAGTCCCATCGGCGTTAAAGGCCTGCCTGACGGCGCCCACAATGGCTTCCCACACACCCGCCTGGGTGAGCACCGGCATTTCTTTGGCCAGCACATTGCTCAGCTGGTCCTGGTTCTGCTCCATCGACCGCAAAAGCCGGTCGGCCTGGTGGTCGGGCATCTCGACGACTTCCTTGATGGCGGCCCGTGCGCGCTGGTGGCTGCGCAGGTATTTCGACTCCTCGCGCATCTGGCCAGTGAGCGTGCGGGCGATCACCTTGGACAGGTACGCCACGTGCGGCCCCAGATCCGGGTAGCGCCAGGTGGGCCGCGCCAGGTCGTGGGCTTCAAAAACGAAGTTGGACGTCACCCCATCGGGATAAGTGGTCTGCACCTTGGCAAACTCCACGTGCTCGCGGATGGCCGTCATCAGAGGGCGTGACACCTGGTCGAGGATCTGGTCATAAGCGCGCCGCTCGCCCGCATCGGAAGTGATGACGGCCGACACGGGCAGGATCACCGGCTCCGGGATCACGCCATCCCGGCGCAGCACGTCGTTGACCAGGAAACGATGGACACGGCCGTTGCCGTCGGCCATGGGGTGGATGTAGACGAAGGCAAATGCTGCCACGGCACTGCGCAGGACCGGTGACTGTCCCTGGGTGCGCTCCAGAAAGGTCTGCAGGCCTTCCAGCATGTCCTGCAGGTCCACCACAGGCGGCGCCACGTAATGCACCACCTCCTGGTAGCGGACGGTCTCGCCGACAAAGACCGGTGACTGGCGCACGCCGGCCCGCGCCACCGTGGTCAGGGGGCCGAGGATTTCCTGTTGCAGTTCCGCCAGGGCGGCATCGCTGAGCGGAAGCGGGCCCTGGCCGGTGCGCCTGGCCATCACATCGGCAAAGCGCTGGATGCGGGTGGCCCGGTCGGCTTCGCCTTCAATGCTGAAGCTGGCTTTGCTTTCACGCAAGGTCATCCAGGCCGCTGCGCGCAACAGCAGCTCTTCGCCGAATTCCGCGGAGAGCTTTCCAAAGAGCGCGGGGATGTCCAGTTCCGCGGCGGTGTTGACCGCCTCCGTCCTGGCCACGATGGGGCAAAAGAACCGCGTCCCGGGCAAGTTGTCATTGACCCGCCAGCGTGCCACTTTCACTGCCTTGTCGGGGGACGCGGCCAGCAGAAGCTCATCGTCGATGGCATCCACATAGTTGCCCCTCAGGCCCTCCGGCGCATGCAATTCTTTGCCGGTGAGCCATTCATAGAAAAAAGCGGCACGACGGGCGTACATCCCGGTGGGCTCTCGCAAGACCCACGACTGCAGAGGGTCCGGACCTGTCACTGTAAAAAGCCTGGCCAGGAACTCGAGGTGCGGCACTTCATGGCGCAGATGGAAATACAGGTGGTCCGCGAATTCCGCGAGGGGGCGCGTTCCTTCGGGGAAGGTTTCCAGGCGAAAGCTACCCTCTACCCGGGTTGCGCGCCTGCGGCCGATCTGGCTCATGACAGGAAGACGCGCCAGCGGGCGAACGTCAAATTCCCTGGCCAGCCAGGCCGCCCCAATCGGGTCGTCGGGAAAGGGGTATTGGTCGAAATCGTTCATCATGCTGCGGCTGCCGAAGGTGCTCAAAAATGATTAGAAATGGACTCGGATGCGCTTTATTGACTTTTGGATGTCTTATTTTGATTACAAACATGCATTTTTGTCCAAAAACGATTATTTAGCTAGCGACGCCAGGGACCCCTAAACCCCCAGATGCACGTTTGCCCAAATAACGTATGATGCATGTCATGCGAAACGCAAAACCACCCAAAATCAACGCCCGCTCCGCCGCCAAAGAGGCCTCCCACGAACGCATCGTGTCAGTGGCCGCGCGGGCGATACGGCGCAGCGGTTACGACGGAACCGGCGTGGCCGACATCATGAAAGAAGCGGGCCTCACGCACGGCGCGTTTTACGCGCACTTCGCCTCGCGCGAGGCCATGCTGGCCGAAGCCGCGACCCGGGCCTGCAGCGAATCTGCCGCCGTGATAGCGGGCGTTGCGGCCGGCTCGCCCCCTGAACAGGCCATGGCGGCCATGCTGCGCGCCTACCTCTCGCCGGAGCACCGGGAGCAGGTCGAGCTGGGCTGTCCCCTGGCCGCGCTGGGCTCGGAAACGCCGCGCCAGGTGCCCGAAGTGCGCCGCGCGATCACCCGGCACGTCAAGGAAATGGTGGATTTTGTCGCCCGCCAGTCGCCTGACTGGGGCCAGCCCGGCGCCCATGAGCGCGCGCTGGCGACGGTGGCCACCATGGTCGGCACCTTGCTGGTGGCGCGCGTGGTCGACGAGCCCGCGCTGGCGGACAGCTTTTGCGAGGCTGCGCTGCAGCAGCTGGTTCCGGTTTCCCACTGAATTCCTCTTTCAGAGCTTTCTCTGCTTTTTTCTTCGCCCTCATATATGACGAACATCATGCCAAATTCACTTTTCACCGAAAGACACGCACCATGAACACCCACAACAAGATTGCCCTGGTGACAGGTGCCTCCTCTGGCATAGGCGAAGCAACCGCGCAGCGGCTGGCCGGCGCAGGCTACAAGGTCTACGGCACCAGCCGGCGCGGCGGCCAGGCAGGCGGGCAAGCTTTTGAGATGCTGCCACTGGATGTGACCCAGGACGCGTCGGTGGAGGCCGCGGTGCAGAAGCTGATCCAGCTTGAAGGCCGCATCGACCTGCTGGTCAACAACGCGGGCTTTGGCGTCGCCGCCGCGGGCGCGGAAGAGAGTTCGATGGCGCAGGCCCAGGCGATCTTCGACACCAACTTCTTCGGCCTGGTGCGCATGACCCGTGCCGTGCTGCCGCACATGCGGCGCCAGGGCAGCGGCCGCATCATCAACATGGGCTCGGTGTTTGGTTTTTTGCCCATGCCCTACATGGCGCTGTATGCCGCGACCAAACACGCGGTGGAAGGCTATTCGGAATCGCTGGACCATGAGCTGCGCACGGCCGGCATCCGCGTCTCGGTGATAGAGCCCGCGAACACGAACACGCAGTTCGACGCCAACCTGCTGGAGCCCGACGAAAAACTCGAGGCCTACCGTGAGGTCCGCGCGGCCGTGACACGCAAGATGAAGGAACTCGTCGAGGCCGGCGACAAGCCTGCCGTGGTGGCCGACACCGTGCTCGAGGCCGCGCTCGCGGCGCACCCCAAGCGGCGCTACACGGCCGGCCCTCGCGCGGGCAGCCTGCAATGGCTGCGCCGCCTGGCGCCCGCCGGCCTGGTGGATGCCGGGATCCGCAAGAACCTGCAACTCGATGCGCCAGGGCTGTCGCTGCCCCGCGCCGCAGCGCTCAGCAAATAGTCCAAGCCCTGATTCAACACCAGCGTCAACACAACCCGGCACACCGGGAACAAGGAAAACAATGAAAGCACTGACCTTCAAACGCTACGGCAAATCTCCCGACATCGGTTTTGCCGATGTGCCCCGGCCCACGCTGAAGCCCGACGAGCTGCTGGTCCAGGTCCATGCCGCGGCCGTGAACCCGATCGACAACATGATCCCGACCGGGCTCTTCAAGGCGGTGGTGAAGTTGCAGCTTCCTGCTGTGATGGGCAGCGACCTGGCCGGTGTGGTGACGGAGGTCGGCAGCCGCGTGACCCGCTTCAAGCCGGGTGATGCGGTTTTTGCGAGCATCTTCGACATCGGCACGGGCGCGATTGCCGAGTTCGCGGTGGTGCCGGAAAGCGCGGCCGCGCTGAAGCCCGACAACCTGGACTTTGTGCAGGCGGCTTCGATCCCCATGGTCGGGTTGACCTCATGGCAGGCGCTGAAAGAGCGGGTGAAGCTCAGGCCCGGCCAGAAGGTGTTTATCCCCGCAGGGTCCGGTGGCATCGGCACCTTCGCGATCCAGCTGGCCAAACACCTGGGCGCCAGGGTGGGCACGACCACCAGCACCGGCAATGTCGAACTGGTGCGCAGCCTGGGCGCTGACGAGATCGTCGACTACAAAAAACAGGAATTCGAGAAGGTGCTGCGCGGCTATGACGCGGTGCTGGGCACTGTCAGGGGTGACGCGATGGAAAAAGCCGTCGCCATCCTCAAGCCGGGGGCCAGCATGGTCTCCCTGGTCGGGCCGCTGGACGCGGCATTCGCCCGCGCCCGGGGGCTGAACTTCTTCCTGACCTTTGTGTTCGCGATGATGAGCCGCAAGATCATGGGCCTTGCGAAACGGCACGACGTCAGCTATTCATTTCTCTTTGCGCATCCCGATGGCGCCCAGCTTGCCCACATCGGCGAACTGCTCAAGACGGAGCAAATCCGGCCGGTGATCGACAAGGTGTTTCCGTTTGAGCAGGCCAAGGAAGCGCTTGACTACCTCGGCCAGGGACGCGCCAAAGGCAAGGTCGTGATCAAGGTTCGTTGAGTTTTGTTCGTGCCGGTTCGGGTGGAAACCGGCAGCGGAATGTTTTTCCCCACTTTTTATTTTTGGAGATGTTTATGAAGATCAAAGATTCCGTTGTCCTCGTCACCGGCGCCAACCGCGGCATAGGCCTGGCTTTTGCGCGCGAGCTGCTGGCACGCGGCGCCCGCAAGGTGTATGCGGCGGCGCGCGACCCGGCCACCGCCACCCTGCCCGGTGTGCAGGCCTTGCGCCTGGACGTCAACAAACCCGAAGACGTGGCGGCTGCCGCGGCGCTGGCTTCGGACGTGACCCTGGTGATCAACAACGCCGGCATTGCCCAACCAGGCGGCTTCCTGGCGGCCGACAGCGAGGACGTCGCGCGGCGGATTTTTGAGACCAACTTCTTCGCCGTGCTGCGCATGAGCAAGGCCTTCGCGCCGGTGCTCAAGGGCAACGGCGGCGGCGCGCTGCTCAATGTGCTGTCGGTCGCATCCTGGGTCAACGGCGGCGAACTGGCGGCCTACTCGGCGAGCAAGTCGGCGGCCTGGTCGCTCACCAATGCCCTGCGCAGCGAACTCGCGCCCCAGAAAACCCAGGTGCTGGGCCTGCACATGGCCTATGTCGACACCGACCTCACGCGCGGCTTCGAAGTGCCCAAGTCCAGCCCCGAGGACATCGTCAAGCGTGCGCTGGACGGCCTGGAAGCCGGCGCCGATGAAGTGCTGGCCGATGAGGTGACGCAGCATGTCAAGCAAGGCATGACGGCGGCACGGCCCAGCTACCTGCCGCAAGCGGCCTGAGCCTGAAACGGCACGGCCGGATCAACCGGCCTGGCATTCTTTCGCGAAGGCGGCCAGCGCCCTCGTGAAAGCCTTGGGGACCTCCAGCGGCGCGAACTCGCCGCTGCCCTCCAGCACCTCACCCTTGAGGCGCTTGGCACCCGCGGCCTTCAGCGCGGGGAGGTAGTCGTCGGGCGAACGGCCGTCGGCGTCGCCGCGCAGGTAGAGCATCGGCGTTTCGATGTTTTTGTGCCGGCTGTTGTGCCGGGCATCGGCCTGCAGTGCACGGTACCAGTCAAAGCCGGCCTTGAGCGCCTCGGGGCGCTCGTAGGCTTGTGCGAAGGCGGCTCTATGCGCCTCGGTCACGGCCTCCTTGTTGCCGGCCAGGAAGTCGGTGAAAAAATCAAAGTAAGCGCGCTGGTGGCCCATGACCAGAAGCTCGGGCAGCTCAGGCAGGGCATGGAAGGCGAAGTGCCAGATGCGAGGATCGGCCAGGATCTTGTCCCAGGGGTCGATGCCGGGGATCACGGTGTTCATGACCACGGCGCCTGCGATGCGCTCGCCGTGGTCGCGTGCGGCCGCATAGGCGATCATGCCGCCCACATCGAGGCCGGCAATGATGGGGGAGCGCGCACCGGCGCGTTCCGCCGCGCCGATCACGATGTCGGCCAATACGGTCTTCTCCGCGGAAGGCGGGGCGCCGCGTGAATCGCCGATGCCGGGTAAATCGAAGGCCAGCACAAAATGCCCGGTGGCGAGCGTGTCGATCACCGGGGCATAAAGGTCCTTGGAATGGGGCCAGCCGTGCAAAAGCACGATGGCGGGCCTGGTGGGATCACCGGCCGCGATCAAGCCGAGTGTCAGGCCCTGATGGTCCAGGGTGTCGGTGCGCATAAAGCATCCGGGCTCGCACGCATGCGGCGCCTGCCTGGCGCTTCATGCGCGAACGAACCCGGCCTCCTGGCTAAGGCTTAGCGTTTCGGTTTGGTGACTTCGTGGCCGATCACACCGCCGACCGCGGCGCCGCCCAACGTACCCGCCGTGCTGCCGCCCGTGAGTGCCGAGCCGGCCAGGCCGCCCACACCGGCGCCGATCGCGGTGTTTCTTTCCTGTGTCGTCATGCCGCTGCAACCTGCAAGACCCATCGCGGCGAGCGCGAAAACTGCGCTGTATTTTTTGATGCTGTTCATTTTGACTCTCCTTCAACAAGTGGATGAAAGTTGAAGAGCAAATGCCGCCTCATTCTTGATCACGCCATCAAACCCTTCGTCACGTGAATGAACCGCTCATCGCTGCTGCTTGCAAGCCTGCAAGCCACTGCGATGGCTTTTCATTGCTGGTTCATTCATGCTAGAAGGCTGGGTGTTCACGGGTGTAGGACGAAACCCCGAGGTCCCGTCCAGTTTCGCCAGGCGATATTGCAGCGAAAACAGCCACGACAAGGTCAGCGGCCCGGCAAGAACAGCCGTGCCGCGGCACGCGCGGCCATCCACGCGAAGGCGGGCTTCAGCCCCGTCGTGCAGCCTCAATCTTGGCGATGTCGATTTTCTGCATCTCCATCATCGCCTCGAAGGCGCGCTTGGCCGCCTTGCGATCAGGGTCGGCAATCGCATCGGTGAGGGCGCGCGGGGTGATCTGCCATGACAGGCCCCACTTGTCCTTGCACCAGCCGCACGCGCTTTCCTGGCCGCCGTTGCCGACAACCGCATTCCACAGGCGATCCGTCTCGGCCTGGTCGTCGGTCGCGATCTGGAAAGAGAAAGCCTCGCTCTGCTTGAACTGCGGGCCACCGTTGAGGCCGATGCAGGGGATGCCGGCGACGGTGAACTCGACCGTCAACACGTCGCCCTGCTTGCCGTCGGGGTAGTCGCCCGGCGCGTGAAATATGTCCCCGACCTTGCTGTCGGGAAATGTTTTGGCATAGAACTTCGCAGCCTCCAGCGCGTCGCGCTCGTACCAGAGGCAGATGGTGTTCTTGCTGACTTTTTTGCTGGCCATTGTGTGTCTCCTGAAGTTGTGGTGAGTTGAAGCATTGGGCACCCGGCAACCACCGGGGGGAGGCAAGAGCGCCTATCGTATTCATTGAATCCAGGCTTGGGATGCCGAACTAACCCTTGGATGTGGACGGGTCCGCAGAGCGCGGATAAGTCCGCTCTTCCTCGAACGTTCCGTCGGCGCGGTGGATTTTCACGGAGCCGGTCTTTCCGGCCATGAACTGCTGCGTGGCTTCGAGGATCTCCGCCTTGGTGGGCTTGCTGAGGGACGCGCGATCAGCCCCTTGCCGGGTCAGGTCCCAATGGCCATCGTGCGATTTGATGTGGTAGTTGTCCATACGGTCTCCTGTCTGTCTCTTGTTAAAAGGCGCATGGTATGGCTCAAATTTGCCACGGTGGTGTAGGACAGCTTCCAGGGATTGACGGTGCCAGGGGATGCTTTGCGGCCTAGAATGATCCGCGACATCGATCCAGGTTAGACGAATCACAACAATCCACTGGAGGGCATCTTGAGCCGCTACATCAAAATTTTCACCGCCTCTTACCTCATCCTGATTGTTCTATTGGCAGGACTCGCCGAAATCCTGAAAATTCAATCTGGCGCACCGTTCGCCGTGACCTCCGTGTTGGGCGCCACCCTCTTCGCGTCCATGGCATTCGCAAAGGATCATGCTCGCGCTCCGACCAATGAAGAGAAATCGTCTTTTGCATGGCGCGCCCTCTTGTGTGTGTGGCTGGTCTCGCTTCTTTGCGCAGCCGTGTTCATTGCAGCCCTGGTTCCGGCAAGCGAGGTCTGGAGTTTCCTGCGCACCTTCACATCGGGGAGTGCGTTGGCTTTGGCCGCCGGTTTTTTCCTTTTCATCTCGGCCATGCATTACGTCGCCATCCGTTGGTTCTTCGGATGGTATGCCAGACGTTCAGCAGGCGGTTGAGCGCGAGGCTCGGCATTTCAAATTGAGGCCAGGACACATAAGGCGATACCTCCTATGCGATCACCACTAGGCACCATCATCATCTACGCGCGAGACATGAAAAAGTCCGCCGGGTTCTACGCCACGCATTTTGGTTTCATCACGACTGGCGAAGTCAGCGAAGGGCTCATCGAACTGCGCGCGCCCAATGCGGGCGCCGGGATACTGATCCACCAGGCCGCCAAGTCGGTGAAGCTCGGGCAGGTCGGCGTGAAGCTGGTGTTCCAGGTGAAGGACGTCGCGGCCTTTGTGGCCGAAGCGGCGGCGCGGGGGCTCAAGTTCGGGGCGATCCATGAGGCCAATGGCTATTCATTCGCCAACGCCAACGACCCGGACAAGAATTCGGTGAGTGTTTCGAGCCGGGCGTTTCGCCAGGTTCCGGCGCATGGCTAAGCTTCGCTCATTGTGGGTCGACCCCCTGTCGGATACTCGCAAGCGCCGGGACCAGCTCTTGCGGGAGCGGGCATTGCCGGATGCTGCAAGCCAGCCGGAGGCGTACGAGCAGCTCAACAGGCAGATCAAGTTTGAAGAAGACTTCATCGCCTCGTTCACCGACTTCAAGAAAGAAGTCGCCGCGAAAAGGCGTGGCCCGATGTCCTTGACCGCCAAGGGAATCCTTCAACTCCTGGGCATCGCAGTTCTCTGGTTTGTTGTGATCGGAATCTGGAGGCGATATGTTGGGTAAACCACACCGCAATCCCCCCAAAGCCAGCACCTGCAGAGCCGCCCGGATTGGACGCTAGCTCTTATGGGACCACACCGCGTCAACGTCATCAACACGCTGCAGCTGATCGCAGCGCCGTCTGAGCAGCTTGAGTATCAACAGAACGCACCAGGCATCAACGTGGCAACGGAACTGGTGAATCAATGGTTTGACGACTTCTACCATCCGGGTGATGCGAAATTTGATGCCGAATTTTCGCCACGCGAGCTTGAAACCCTGGCCGAATTTAACCAGTTCTACGACGCGCGGGTTTCGCAGCTTCCGGACCGGCTTTCCGAGATGCTTGAATCACCTGTCTAGCTCGACGTCATGGCGGCAGCGAACAAAGTTCTGCGGACCAACGGCTGGATCGGCGTGGACGCAAGGTATGAGCGCTAGGCGACCACTCGCCTAGAATCATTTGCGGGATTTGTCGTGACAGCTACTTAGCCAACAGAAGTCAAAGGGGGAGAAACCAATGGACACTAACCAGACAGCGCTGCTATCCGAGATCCGTGACCTGCTGAAAGAGCAGAACACGCTTATCGCCGACATCAAGGCCATGAACGTCGAGGCCGCAGGCCGGAATCTGCTGGCGATGGACCAGGCCGGCGAGTGGCAGGCCTCGAGCACCGACGCCTTGCAGCGTGCGCGCCGCGAGAACAGGAAAACCTTCATCGTCTTCATGCTGTTTCTGCTTTTGATGGCCGGCTTTGCCTTCTATCGATTCGGTTCATTCAGCCGGATGCTGGGCGCATAAGCGGCTTCAACGTCAAGGCCCACACATGACACGCATCATTCCGCCCCTGGTCCTCGAGATGGTGAACGAGGCCTCCAGTTCCGCCGGCTCCGATGTTTCCCCGTTCTGGCAATCGGACAGCGAGGGAACGCCGGAGGAAGGCATGTACCAGCTGGCGCTTGAGCTGGACATTGAAGACCCCGACCATTTTCTCGACCAGCTCCCACCCGGCTACCGGATGGTCTACGCGATCTTCCAGTGGGAAACGAGCCGGGCCGGCGAAGGGTTCAAGACGGGGACCGACAACTCGGGGGCTGAACTGGTCCAGGCCGCGGCAAAAGCCTATGCCGAGGCGGGTATGCCCGAGGAAGCCATGGCGCTGGAGCGCATGCTGGCGCAGTACACACAAACACCATTGGACTACGACCGGATTGAGGCGGCTTACGAAGCAGAGGACAACAATCCGTACAAAGAGGACTGGGAGCGCATTCCGCGGCTGGTCCGGCATCTTTGCGAGAATGCGGACCGCTATTTTTATGTTGAGGCTTGAGGGTCGGTGGTCCGCCGCAGGCGCGCATGGGATGAAAATATCCTGAGGCCTTGCGTGCCAGGTGCGGTATGGTTCCGGCTAACACGGGAGATCAGATGAGACATATACGCGCAATGACGTGGACCGCGGCAGGCCTGGGCTGGCTCGCGGCCTTCTTCTTTTTGGGGTCGGCCATAGGCGGCGTTCAGTGGATAGCTCACACCGGGCGCACCATTCCGGCCGCGTTAAACATCGCGATGGCGGTCCTTTGTTTCGGGGCGGCCTACTGCTTGTTTTCCGGCGGGAAGCTTCCCAGAGGCCTCGCCATCCCCATCGTTCTGCTCGCCCTGCTGCACCTGGTGAACATCTTCACCTTTCTGCTGTTTGCGGCGCGTGTCCAGTCCGATTTTTTAGCGCCGCTGTTCCTGCTGTCGGCCTTCATTCCCACCAACACCGGGTTCACTTCGTGGATTCCCGGGTATCTCAATCTTTTCCTGCTTCCGGTGCTTTCCTTGCTGCTTGTCTTTTTTGGCGGAAGCCGGGAAAGGGCGGCAGATCAAGCTTGATACCTGGCCRAGATTCAGGCCCTGGCCCGCGTTGCCGCCACCGCAGGCAGAAACCACCTATTGCACATGGCATTCCCGCCGCAGCAAGGCCAGCGCGTCGTGGAGCGCATGTACGGCATCGCTTTGCAGCGTGGCCTGCGCCTCTTCCACAAACTCATCCCACAAGCTGGCGTAGGCGTCCTGGTGCTGCACCGGTGCGTGGGCTAGGAGGTATTGGTGGGCCAGCGCGGGATTGAAACTTGATTTGCGGATCTTGCGCAGCAGGGTGGCGGCGCTTTTTTCCGTCAGCACGGTCTTGGGCGCGGAACCGGCGGCCACGCACAGGAACAGGGTCAACAGCGAACCATCGTCCGCATTGCCGCCGGTGACCTTGCTCCACACAGCGGATGCCTGGCGGTCATGGTGATCGACCTCGTTCAGGCCGTCTTCCACCCAGAAATACCGGCCCATGAAGGCCGGGCTGCGGTCAAACAACTGGCGCGGCGGCAAGGCCGCATCGAGTATTTTGGGCGCGTCGGCCATCACGGACTGCCGCACCGCCTCCACCACGTCCCGCAGGTGGGCAGGCAGCTTTTTCGGAACGATGAGCGGCAGCGCAGCCGTAACCGCAGGCGGAACGGCCCCGTGTTTTTTGCGCAAGGCGGCGATCATCTTCTCAAACGCGACCCAGTCGGGCATCTCGGTGCGGCCCGTCGCCGGCACCAGCAAGGCGGTGCGAATCACCGCTTCGGCATCCTTGCCCGCGTCTTCGAGTTCGGCGGCGTCCATGCCCAGCTCGCCGGCAAG
Source organism: Polaromonas sp. P1_G1 (assembly GCF_056405595.1). Taxonomy (NCBI): domain Bacteria; kingdom Pseudomonadati; phylum Pseudomonadota; class Betaproteobacteria; order Burkholderiales; family Comamonadaceae; genus Polaromonas; species Polaromonas sp. P1_G1. The sequence goes on along the minus strand of NZ_JBFUBU010000025.1, from coordinate 44,368 downwards.
CCAGACGGCCGCATCGATCACCTGCGCCACCTGGCTGCGCCGGGCAAGTTCGGCCTGGTAGTCGGCCAGGCTGCGCAGCGACCATTTGGCCAGCAGCGGAATGTGCGCGTCGGTGAAGCCGCCGCGCTCATTCATGCCGAAGTGGCTGTTTTGCGGCATGGCGATCAGGGCCTTGAGCATGTCCGACCCGCCCTTGGAGCGCGACAGCAGCGAGAAATCGCGCAGCGATTCAGCCGCCTGCCGGAGGTCGCCGTGGCAGGAATTTTCGAGGTACAGGCTGATCAGGTTCACCATGCGATCGCGGGCTTTTTCAAGGTCCGGGCGCAGAAACTCATTGCCGAAATAACGCGCGATCTGCACCATGCCCTTGGGGCCTTCGACCCGCATGGCTTCGATTTTTTCGGCACCGATAATGCCGTGCTGCACGCCGTACTGCAGCGCCTTCTCAAAAAAGTGGCGCGTATCGTAGAGCGAGATGGCGGAAGGCGACGGCATGGGTACGAGGCTGGTCTGGGTGGTCTAGGTAGTCTGGATAGGGAGATGGCTGCGAAGCCTCAAATCGCCGACTCCTCGTCGGACTCGCGCGCCGTCGGTGTGGCCTTGCCGCGATCGGTGTCGCCGGTCTCGACCTTGCCGTCGTCCTGCACATCGTCGTCGTTCTCGTCCTCTTCGTCGGAAACCGCCTTGTGCGCACTGCCCTTGGCGCGCAGCACCATCAGCATTTCAATGAACAGGTCCGGCAGTTCGTAACGCAGTATCCAGGCGAGCTGCATCCAGTCCTGGTCGGCGATCTCCTCCTGCTGGACACGCGGTCTTTCGTAGGCCGAGGCCAGCAGGGCGGACTGGGACAGCATCTTGCCGTATTCGTCGGCCGCCTCAAAGCCGCCGCTGCGCGCAAAGCCCTCGACACGGCTCCACTGGTCGGAAAAATAATCGGCGAGGGCTTCGCTGCCGCCGTCCAGGTCGCCGATCGCGCTGAGAAATTCCACCGGGTCCGCATCCTCGCGGAAGATCACCGCATTGACCATGCCGCGCAGGTGCGTGCGGGTCAGGTCCTTGTAGAGCTTTTCAATCACCACGGCGCGGGCAAACTGCGCGGGCGTGACCAGCAGGCCGACCACCGACGCCCGGGAGTTGTCGTATTCGCGAATGACCGCCAGGACATCCTTGGGCGGCAACTGCTCCAGCACCACCATCAGCGCTGCATCACCTTCGGCGTCGGCCAGCCCGACCAGCGCGGCCTCGGCGCCGACGATGTCGCCGGCCGCAATCAGGCTTTGGGTTTTTGCTATCAGGGCGAGATGCGTTGTCATCAGGGGTTTACCTTCCAGGTCATGTTTGCTTGCATCAGTCTTTGATCAGTCTTTGGCGTCAAAGCCCTGCTGGACCAGCCAGTCGGAACCTGCCTCGTGGCGTGCCCGGGCATCGCCGCTTTGCTCACGCTCGTCATCGCCCTCAAACATCACCGGGGCGTTTTGTTCGCCGTTCTCATCACTGTCTTCGTCGTCATCGCCATCGTCATCTTCGGCGCTCACGATGGACGGGGCCACCGGCAGGCCCGCCATGTATTCCAGCCCCGCCGTCAGCGTCAGGAATTTCTCCCCGCCGGGCGCCTGCAACACGATGTGCGCCAGGTCCTGGGCCCAGGGCGCCAGCACAAAGCCATCCGCCAGGCTGCCCCAGGCCGGAAAGCCATCGACATCGTCATCGTGGGTGAGCAGGTGTTCCATCACGGCTTTTCCCGTGAAATCGAAACCCTGGTGAAACACCACCGCCACCATCTCGGGGCTGGTGTCCATCATCTGGACCAGAAAGGCCATCTCCTGGCGTTTGCCGGCCAGGCGCTGGTGCAACACGTCGCGCCCCTCGGAGTCGAATCGCAGGTCATCCATCTCGGACTGGTAGGCCGAGCGCAGGTCGAGGAAATAGGGGGAGACGCTCATGCTGACGGGTTTTTCATGGGGTGTTCTTCTTTGGGTCAGCCGGGGTCACAGCAGCGGGTTGAAATAATCGGCCCAGATGGCACGCGCCGTATCTATCGGGCTGTCGAGCAGGTTGCGGCGGCGGTTGTCGTCATAGGCCTGGCGCTTGTCCGCATCCGACAGCACTTCATAGGCCTGCTGCACTGCCCTGAAACGCCCGGGCGCCTCGGCGTCGGCATTTTTGTCCGGGTGCCAGAAGGAGGCCTTCTGGCGAAAGGCTTTTTTGACATCGGCCAGCGTTGCCGCGCTGTCCAGCCCGAGGGCGGTGTAGTGATCAGTCATGCGAAGGTGCTGTGTCTGGACCGCAGGCAGGGAGCTGCACGGCATGTTGAAAGACTCACGAAGTGAGGGGATACGCCTGCGCGCGCGGCGAAGGGATCAAGGATTATGCCTGTCCGGCGCCGTGCAGGCTGGTGGGCGGTAATTGACCTTGTGCCGTACTTGCGGCCCGCAGGTCGGCCGCAGGTACAGCTGCGCTCGTCCATATTGAGGAGGTGGTAACCGCAATGCCCCCCTAGAATCGGTTTGCGGGGTTGGGTATTCTTTTTATCGACCTGAACAAAACTCACAATGGACAATAAGTCTTTTAATAACAAGCACTTGGCTGGTTTTTTTGGCGGCCAGGTTATACCGCAGACCTTGCGGTAAACATTACGTTAGATGCTCTTGCAAATGCGCCGTCTCTTCACGCTCGTTCTCGCGGCAACTGTTTGTACGACCGTCTTGGCAGAATCCAGTACCGTACCACTGGAGCTTCGGCCGAAGGAAGGCTGCAAGCCGGTGTACCCGGACCGTTCACGACGACTTGGAGAATCCGGGGTGGTCTTTGTGAAGATGTTGGTACAGGTTGACGGAGTGCCAACTCAAATCCACGTCGCGAAGTCGAGCGGGTACACGCGGCTGGATCAGGCGGCCGTAGAAGGTGCGTCCTGCTTCAGATTCGAGCCAGGTAGTATCCGTGGCGTGTCAAGCGCAATGTGGTTCGAAACTTCGATCACATTCAAATTGGAATAGACGTCAGATCATGCTAGGACTACCTAATTTCGCATCTAACTTGTCAATCGACGCGGACTCACATCTGCAGGAGGCGGATTCGCCGCGAAGGGTGGTGGTCCGGTCATTTTTACGTCCGGCATCTCAGAATCAACGTCGACAAGTTTTCGAAATCGGTACTCGGTAGCTCAAGGAACCTTCGTGCAAACAACCCTTGTGGGGCGCTCAACATTTCTGACACTGCTGTGTGTATGCGGCGTGGCTTTCGCAGGTCAAAACACTCCGCTAGAAGGCTGTTGGCGAAGTCAGCAAGTCGAAATGACAATGCCAGATGGCAGCCTCCGACAGACGAATGGTGACTGCGTCATTCAGTACACCGTGGCCCAAGTCTTTTCCCGTTGCCAAGCAGATATAGGAAGAACAGAAAGTCTCTCAGCCTACGAAGTTGTCGAGCCCGGACAACTTCGGGTGACGGCACTAGATTCCTCCACCGCAAAACCCAAAGCGGCCCCGGCAATCATGCGGTATCAGATTGAAGGCGAATGGTTGCTTCTTGATCGACAGTTACTCCCCTCGACAGCGACAGGGACAGGGAGCAAACAACCTACACGGATTCGCTCCGTCTCGGTTCGAGTTCCAGTTGAAGGGAATGCACGTTGCGAGCCTCGCGGAGAAACAGGACTCCGTGTCGGCCGCACACCCAAAAGCTCTCTCTCCATAAGTGCGCCTTCGGGTTGGCAACCTCTGTTGCTTGATCCCGCAACTGACAAGCGTCTTGGGCCAGCCGTGAATGCAAGCCTTTTCTTAGGGGCCTTCACTCCGAGCAACGCAACGGCGGAGCGGCCTGAGGCGAATCAGCTAGTCATCGTCCTAGATGACACGCGACCAGGACCACTGCCGATACAGGCGGAACGGTTCGAGTCGGTCAAACGGCAGTTCTCCGGTGAATTCAAGAAGGAGCAGATTACTTGCAACCAGCCTGACAGAATCTGCGCGTCTCTCCGACAGCCAGATGGTCGCCACGCATATACAGAGCTTGTAAACATCAAGGGCCGAGTCGCGATCGTCACCGGTGCTGTTGCACAAGAGGCGCCTAATGCAGGTCCTCTTCTCGAAAAGGCTGTGCAGAGTTTCGTTGCGAAGTTGCGCGAAGAGAATCGGAACTGAGGCACGCGATACCCAACCCTTCCATCGAGAGGACGCCGCCCGGCAAGCCGCGCGCCGCCACTCATGTCAAACGTTAAACGTCATGACCCACCACCGTTCCGTCAACGACCTCCTGGCCGGTCTCAATGAGTTTGATGGAAAGCCGGTCGAGCTTGAGGGCGTGCTTGCCGAGCATGCCGAGGGCTACGAATTGCTGCACTATCCAAAGGTGAATAGGCGTGGCAAGTTGGTCGACGGCGAGGATTCGTACGAGCCGGCGGTCTGGCTCGCGCCTGACAACGGGAGTCTGCAGCTGAATACAAACGCCCTTCAGCGTTGGGTAGGCAAGCGCGTCCGGGTATATGGAGTTGTTCAAAGCATCGCCTCGCTCAAGCCTGTAGGGTCTTTGGGGCGTGGCGGCTTTGGGCCGTGGGGATTTTGGCCATCATCCATCGAGCCGTACTCAGTGCAGCGGGTCACGGCGGACGAGAGGCGCGAACATGACGTTTAACCTTTTGCTGCAGCGGACGGCTCCGCCGCCCGCTGAACGCTCACGTTAGCCTGCAGAATCAAGTTATGTGGCATTACTCAGTCTTTCTAAAAACCGGGCTCGGGTTGAGCATGGCAATCGGCGCGACCTTCTCCAGCGCTGCCAATGTCTGCATGAAGGGCCCCGAAGAGGCAGCTGTGACTTTCGCGCGTTGGAGCGTCGAAGATGCTGTGCGAACTGTCGAACTCATTCAGCCTCGTAACCTTAAGCAGTATCGTGCTCGCCTTCAGCAGATTGTTGACGACAGATACTCTCCCGATTCAGCGCGATTCAGGAATCGACTTCTCGGGTCAGACTGGACGCAACAGCGAATCGAAACGGCCTCTGACCAGGAGTTGGTGGGTCGGTTTTTGGCAGGAGGTGAGCAGCTGCGAAAGGGCTGGCGGATTTCGGAAGTGCGAGCGATCGAGAGCAGACGCAGCTATCTCTCCGACAGAGAGGTGACAGTGTCCTATCAAATTGAGACGCCCACGACTACTTCAACACAGCGGCGCGAATTCTCCGCGTACTTGGCGGGCGCATGTTGGGTCGTTCAAGTTCCAGTTGAAGCTTGGGAGCGGGTCGATCGATTCGCGAAGATCCTAAAAGAATCTCGGCTTCAGGATAGTGCTCCGCGTCAGGGACCTCCTAGAGCTAGCCTTCAGGTTGCTTCAGCGGGTGACACTTCTCGGCCGGGAATGAGACAACTGCCCCGACGAGGAGAATCCTCGCCCGTGTGGGTTGACACAACAGCCCTCTTAACCGAAGAGCAAGTAACCAGCGCTATTGCATCTTGGGATTGCGAGGCGATTGGGCTGGGCCCCGAAGAACCTTCAGTTCGATTGACCTTCTCGCCAGAAGGCGCGGCCGCTATGCGTCGATGGACTGAAGCAAACCTCGGTTCAATGCTCGCGGTCGTTGTGAATGAAAGTGTCGTTGTCTACGCGCGCGTCGCCGGAGTGCTAGGTGACAAACTCAGTATGTGCCTGCCGAACGCAGCGTTGGAAGAGGCCCAGGCTCTCGCCGCAGACTTACTTGGTGCACCGAAGTGAATCGCCTGCAGGCTAACAGCTCAATCGACACGGATGCACAAATGCGTCTTAGCGCTCCGCGCAGTCGCGATTTGTGCGCCGGTCATCTCGGAAGTTACCCCACGTTGGGAACGATATAGAACACGACCCTCGACAAGCACGTCACTTATCGACGCAGCAAATCAACCCCACTCCGACAACCGCCCCGACATCAATCTGAACCGCCGCCCGCAGCGCGAGGCCAGCGTTTCATCATGCGTGACCAGTACAAAGGCCGTGCCGAAGTCACGTGCGAGTTGCAGCATCAGCTCAACCCGGCGCCTGACCCGTGCGGCTTCCCCCGCTTATAGCCAACCAGCCTTCTTCAGCTCGTCTACCAGCATGCGGCTGAACGATTCGACATAAGCCTCGGGCTCCATGCCGGCCGGGCCGTAAGAGAGGATGCTGATGTAGCCACGCGAAGCGCCTGTTGCGTCGCGCACGATCACGGAAACCTCGAAACTTCTGCCGCCGCCTGCGGCAACGCTCAACACCCCTGGTGTCAGCTCGACTGTGTATGCCGTGCCTTTTGGCACGCCGTTCTTCGCGAGTTCAGCTTCGACCTGGCGTGGGGCACTTTTGAGAAAGGCATCCAGAAGTGGGGTCACTTTTTCGCGCGACGGATTGATCTGGGCGCTGCCTGGATAGCGCATGGTGATGCTGTCAAATCGGTCCCAGCGGGCTTGGGCCGCAGTGATCTTGAATTGAGTGGCGGCAACCGCCTTGCTGGTGACGCTCGAGCCTGCGCATGAGGCCAGCAACACAGCCAGCGCCGGCGCGAGCATCAGGATTTTCCAGTTCAGTTTTCCCATGCTTCTCTCTCTCCCTCTTTTTTACGATTGAAGTAAACCGCTGACAAGACTCAGTTGGCGCCCGCAGCGCTGCGCGAGCGTGGCGTCATGCGTGACCATCACAAACGCGGTGCCGTGGTCGCGCGCCAGCTGCAGCATCAGGTCGAACACACCGTCGGCCGTGCTGCGGTCCAGGTTGCCGGTTGGCTCATCGGCCAGCACGCACGCTGGCCGCGTGACGAGTGCACGTGCAATCGCGACGCGCTGGCGTTCACCGCCTGACAGCTCCGCGGGCCGATGGTGGATGCGGTCTTTGAGGCCTACGGCGGCCAGCATCGCTGTTGCGACGCGTGCGCATTCTGCGGGCGACTCGCGGCGTATCCACAGGGGCATGGCGACGTTGTCGAGGGCGCTGAATTCTGGCAGCAGGTGGTGGAACTGGTAGACAAAACCCAGGTGTTTGTTGCGCAGGTCGCCCTGCTGCTGGGGCGACAGGGCCGAGAGCGTCTGGCCCTTGAGTTCAACCTGGCCGCTGGTGGGCGCGTCCAGGCCGCCCATCAAATGCAGCAGCGTGCTTTTGCCGGAACCCGAGGCGCCGACGATGGCCAGGGTTTCGCCGGCGTGGACTTGCAGGTCGACGCCATGAAGCACCGTCAGGTCTATACGGCCTTCGTGGAAGCGTTTGGTGAGGGCTTGGGCTTTGAGGACGACTTCGCCGCTGTTGGGTTGAGGCCGCTGGCCCTCACCCCTGCCCTCTCCCAGGGGGAGAGGGGGTGAAGAAGGGGAAGCTGAGCTCATGTTTTGATCATTCATAGCGGAGAGCCTCCGCTGGGTTCACACGGCTGGCGCGCCAGCTGGGGTAGATGGTGGCCAGGAAGGACAGCACCAGGGAGATGACGACGATGGGCATGATGTCGGCGTATTGCGGTTCACTGGGCATGCGGCTGATCAGGTAAATGTCTTTGGGCAAAAAGCTGGCGTTGAGCGCGCGCTCTATGGCCGGCACGATGACGTCGATGTTGAAGGCGATGCCCAGGCCCAGCAGCAGACCGGAGAGCGTGCCGATGACACCGACCAGCGCGCCCTGCACCATGAAGATTTTCATGATGCTTTTCGGGCTGGAACCCAGGGTGCGCAGGATGGCGATGTCGGCACGCTTGTCGGTGACCGTCATGACCAGGGTGCTGACGAGGTTGAAGGCCGCGACCGCGACGATGAGCGTGAGGATGATGAACATCATGCGTTTTTCGAGCTGCACGGCGGCGAACCAGGTCTTGTTCTGGCGCGTCCAGTCGCGTATCAGCAGGTCGCCGCTGAGGCTTCTCGACAATTCATAAGCCACCTCGCGCGCCTGGTGCAAATCTTTCAGGCGTATGCGTATGCCGGTCGGGCCTTCGAGGCGGAAGATTTTCGCGGCGTCTTCCTGGTGCATCATGACCAGGGCCGAGTCGTATTCGTARTGGCCGGAGTCAAASGTGCCCAYYACCGTCATCTGYTTCAGGCGSGGCACCACGCCGGCCGGGGTGACCTGGCCGCTGGGCGCGATCAGGGTGACGGTGTCGCCTTCGCGCACGCCCATGGCGCGGGCCAGTTCGCCGCCCAGCACCACGCCGAAATTGCCGGGCACCAGCTTGGCCAGCGTGGGCGCCGAGGTCACGGCGAGGTCGGTGACCTGGCCTTCGAGCGCCGGATCTATGCCGCGGACGATGGTGCCCTTCATGTCTTCACCGCGCGCCAGCAGCGCTTGCGCGGCGATAAAGGTGGCGGCGCCTGTGACCTGCGGGTTGGCCTTGATTTCGGCCAGGGTCTTGGCGGGGTCGGGCAGCGCCACGCCGCCCGGGGCGAAGACCTCGATGTGGGAGATCACGCCCAGCATGCGGTCGCGCACTTCCTTCTGGAAGCCGTTCATCACGCTGAGCACGATGATCAGGGCCGCGACGCCAAGCGCGATGCCCAGCATGGAGACACCCGAGATAAAAGAGATAAAACCGTTGCGCCGGGTGGCGCGGCCGGCGCGGGTATAGCGCCAGCCGAGGATCAGCTCATAAGGGATTTGCATGCGGGTATTGTTGCATCCCGGACAATAGCCCCATGTCAGCCAATTCCCCCACCCCTTTCACAGGGCCGCAGCTACTGCTTCCCTTCGCGGCCTGCAGCGCGGAGGCCTGGTTGCCCACGATGAAGACCTTGCCGGCCGACAGCACGCGCAACCTGGGCCTGCTGCTGAAGGGCATGAAGTCAGTGCACACTGATGAAGCCGATGCCCACACGCTGTCGCCGCCGCATGAACGGGCTTTGGCCAGGGCACTGAGCCTGGCGGATTCCAGCACGGCGGACGGGCTGATTCCCTGGGCGGCGCGCGATGCGGCGCTGCACCTGCCGGCCTCTACCGGCAAAGCCTGGGCCTGGATCACGCCCTGCCACTGGGCCATGGGCCGCGAGCATGCGACCTTGACGGACCCGGCCGCGCTGGGCCTGCAGGAAGGTGAATCACGCTCGCTGCTGGCGGCCATGCAGCCTTATTTCGTCGACGACGGCATCACGCTTCACTATGTGCCAGCCCTGGGGCCGGCTCGCTGGCTGGCCGAGGGCGAGCTGTTCCGCCACCTGCCGACCGCCTCGCTGGACCGGGTGCTGGGCCGCAATGTGGACCCCTGGCTGCCCAAACAGGACAAGAACGATGCCAACAGCACGGCGCGCAAGATGAAGCTGCTGCAAAACGAGATGCAGATGCTGCTGTACACGCATGCGCTCAATGACGAGCGCGCGGCGCGGCGCCAGCTGCCGGTCAATTCCTTCTGGCTTAGCGGCACGGGCGCTCTGGCGGCTGCTTACACACCCGGCGAGGCGCCCGCCGCGCCGCGCAGCCTGGCGCAAGCCGTGTTCGCCGACGACTGGGCGGCCTATGCCCAGGCCTGGGCGGCGCTCGATGCGAACGAAATCGCCGCCCTGCTGGCACGCCAGCGCGCGGGCGAGGCTGTGCGGCTGACGCTGTGCGGCGAGCGTGGCGCGACGACCTTTGAAACGGCTAGCCAGGGTTTCTTCGCCAAAATCGCTGGCGCCCTGTCCCCCACCCCTTTGTTGACCGTGCTGGAACGGCTGTAAAACGCCCAGCATTCCCTGCGCCCAGACACCCCCTCATATATATAGAGAGTTTTGACCCCCTCATGAAAATCCAGGTACGCGAAGTCCCGCCGCGCAGCGTCTGGGCGCTGCAACAGGCCGGCATCCACCCGCTGCTGGCGCAGCTGTATGCGGCGCGGGGCGTGCATTCGATTGACGAACTCGACGACGGCCTGGGCCGGCTGCTGCCGCCTTCGTCGCTGCGCGGCGCGCAGGAGGCAGCCAAGCTGCTGGCCGACGTGATGGCCGCCGGCCAAAAGATCTGCATCGTGGCCGATTACGACTGCGACGGCGCGACGGCCTGCGCTGTGGCGCTGCGCGGCCTCAAGCTGCTGGGCGCGCAACATGTGGGCTACCTGGTGCCTGACCGCGTGACCGACGGCTACGGCCTGACGGCGCCGATTGCCGAGCGCGTGAAGGCCGGCGGCGCCGACCTGCTGGTGACGGTGGACAACGGCATCGCGAGCATGGACGGCGTGGCGCGCGCGCGTGAACTCGGCATGCGGGTGCTGGTGACCGACCACCACTTGCCGGCGCTCAAAGATGGGATCGTGGTGCTGCCCGAGGCCGACGTGATCGTGAACCCCAACCATCCGGATTGCACGTTTGAGAGCAAATCGATTGCCGGCGTCGGCGTGATGTTTTACGTGCTGCTGGCGCTGCGGGCGGAGCTGCGGGCGCGGGGCCTGTTCGATGCCGCCAATCAGCCAAAACTCGACGCGCTGCTGCCTTTGGTCGCGCTRGGCACCGTGGCCGAYGTRGTGAAGCTGGACGCGAACAACCGCCGCCTGGTGGCGCAAGGCTTGAAGCGCATACGCGCGGGCCACTTGCCGGCCGGCCTGGCGGGTCTGTTCAGCGCGGCGGGCCGGCAGGCGACGGTGGCGACCACTTTTGACTTCGCCTTCGCGCTGGGCCCGCGCATCAATGCGGCGGGCCGGCTCAGCGACATGACGCTGGGCATTGAATGCCTGCTGACCGACGACGCTGCGCGCGGCGAAGAACTCGCCAAGACGCTGGACGGCATCAACCGCGAGCGCCGCGACATCGAGGCCGGCATGCGCGAGCAGGCGCAGCTGGCGGCCGACGCGATGATCGACGAGGACGAGGAGCCGCCGCCGGCCATCGCGATTTTCGACCCGGAGTTCCACGAAGGCGTGGTCGGCATCGTGGCCTCGCGCATCAAGGACAAGCTGCACCGGCCGACCTTTGTATTTGCCGCGAGCCAGGCACCGGGCAAGGAGCATGAGCTCAAGGGCTCGGGCCGGTCGATCCCCGGCTTTCACCTGCGCGATGCGCTGGACCTGATGACCAAGCGCCACCCTGGCGTGATGCTGCGCTTCGGCGGCCACGCGATGGCGGCGGGCTGCACCATTGCCGAGGAAAATTTCGAGCTTTTTGAGCAGGCGCTGCAGCAGGTGGCCCACGAATGGCTGGACGCGGCCACGCTGACGCGGCGCATGGACACCGACGGCCCGCTGGCGCCCGAGTACCGGCGCGCCGACCTGGTCGACACGCTGCACAAGGAGGTCTGGGGCCAGGGTTTTGCGGCGCCGACCTTCAGCGAAATCGTGGAAGTGGTGTCGCAGCGCCTGGTCGGCGAAAAACACCTGGCGCTCAAACTCAAGCACCAGGGCCAGCCGGTGGACGGTATCTGGTTCGGCCATACCGAGGCGCTGCCGGCACGGGTCAAGCTGGCCTTCCGGCTGGATGCGGACGAGTGGCAGGGCGTGAAGCGGGTGCGTTTCCTGGTCGAGGGCGCGGAGATTCCGGCGGGCTGAGGCTGCCCCCCAACCGTTCGGGCTGAGCTTGTCGAAGCCTTGCTTGTTCTTGCCGTGCGCTTGTTGCTGGGTCCTGCTGGCCGGGATCGCCCGGCATGCGACTCACTTTCTTTTGCTTCGCCAAAAGAAAATAAGCAAAGAAAAGGCGACCCTGGTTGCTGCGTCCCTTCGCTTCGCTACGGGCAACCTGCGGTGCTCGGTTCAGGCGGGGTCTCGCTAAACTCGCCTTCGGCTCAAACAACGCGATCCCTGATCCGCCTGAACCTGCGCTCCTCGGCGCATCCACAAGGGGTGGGGATTAAGAATACAAATACCAAATACAGAAGAAACAAGGACTCGCCTTGGCGAGTCCTTGTTTGTCTTGGTTTGTTCTTTGTATTTTTGTCCCCGCTCCCGATTGCCCCGTCCTGGCTGGGCCGAGGAGCGCAGAGACAAGCGGATCAGGGCCGGCGTTGTCTGAGCCGAAGGCGAGTTTAGCCGGACCCCGCTTGGCTCGAGCACCGCAGGTTGCCCCGTAGCGCAGCGTAGGGGACCCAGACTGCGGGTCGCCTTTTCTTTGGTGACTTTCTTTTGGCGAAGCAAAAGAAAGTTACTTGCCGCCGGGCAATCCCCGGCCAGCAGACCTAAGCAAAGAGAACAGAGGAAGCGCGGACAGCCGGCGCAAGACCCGGCAAGCTCAGCTTACTAACGCCAAAGCCCCAAAATCCCCAACCCTCTCCCCCAAGCCAGCCGGCACCAGCTCAAACTCATCCGTCAACGCAGGCAGCTTGCCATGGATCTGTGCGCTCAGGCGCGGCAACAAATACTCCCGGTGATTCCAGAACACGCCGCCGCCCAGGCTGATGCGTTCCAGGTCCAGGGTGGCGACCATGTTGTAGAGGCCACGTCCCAGCACGCGGCACAGTTCGTCGACGATGGCCTGCGCGGCCGCGTCGCCGGCTTGCGCGGCCGCGAACAGCGCGGAGGCGCCGGGATAGCCCGCGCCGGCAAAGCGCCGTGCGATTGCGTTGCCGGCGACCACGCCTTCAAGGTCGCCCATGTTGCCGCAGCCGCACAGGGCGTCGCTCTGGTCGCTGACAAAGGTGTGGCCCGCGTGGCCGGCGTTGCCGTGTTTGCCGCGCAGGATGCGGCCGTCCACGCACAGGCCGAAGCCTATGCCGGTGCTCCAGGTCACATAGGCGCAGTGGCTGTACCCCTGCAGCGCGCCCCAGCGGCGCTCAGCCTGCAGGGCGCCGATGCCGTCGTTTTCGAGGCGTAGTCTTTCGGCAAAACGGCCGCGCAGCGGCGCTTCCAGCGGCACGCTGACCCAGTCGTTGGGCAGGCCGCGCGCCGGGCCGGCCATGCCGCCGCAGATATTGGGATTGGAAATTTCCAGCATGCCGTTTGCGGCGATAAAGGGTCCGCAGGACGACACGCCGACGGCCGTGATGTCCTGCTCGCGGACACCGGCGGCCTCACAGGCCTGGTCCAGCATGCGCAGCACCTGGCGCGCGACGGTGTCGGGCGGGCCGGCTTTTTCGGTGGGTTCCACGCGACGGGACTGCAGAGCCAGCGAGGCCTGGGCCAGGCTGAGTTCTTGCCCGCCTTCAATCAGGCTGACCGCGATCTTGGTACCACCCAGGTCAATGCAGGCTTTCATGGTGGGCAGTGCTTCCTCAAAGAATTTTGGCGACCAGGCTGGCGATAAAGCTCAGCAGGATGGTGGTGGTGAGCGGAATGAACCATTCGCGCCCGAACAGGCGAAAACGCAGGTCGCCGGGCAGCTTGCCGAAGCCGAGCTTCTGCAGCAGCGGGCTGAACCAGCTGATGAGCACCAGGGCCAGGAAGATGACGATGAACCAGCGGATCATGGGGCCAGTTTAGAGCCTTYGGTACGGCGGTGGGCAAAGTAGCGGGCCGGCGACTCGCCAAAGCAACGCCGGAACATCGCGATGAAATTGCTGGGCGTGGAATACCCGAGCGCGTCGGCCACGGCTGCGACGGCTTCGCCCCGAGCCAGCCGCTCAAGCGCATGCACCAGCCTGGCCTGCTGGCGCCACTGGGCAAAGCTGATGCCGGCCTCCGCCAAAAACAGGCGGCTGAGCGTGCGCGACGACAAACCGGCCCACTGCGCCCATTGCGCCAAGGTGCGCGCGTCCTGTGGGCCGGCCAGGATGGCCCGGGCAATGCGCAGCAGGCGGCGGTCGGATGGCATCGGCAAGTGAAGCGGCTCGTGCGGCGCGCGGGCCATCTCGTCCAGCAGCACGGCAATCATGCGCTCCTGCCCGGGTTGGAGCTCTTCCTCCCAGGTCCAGGTGACGGCGCGTTGCACCAGTGCGCGCATCACTTCGCTGACCCCGACAACACAGGGAACGGCGGGCAGGCCGCGGCTGGCTTCGGGCGTGACCACCATATTCCAGCCGCGCATCACTCCGCTGATGCTGGCCATATGGGGCTCGCCGGGCGGGATCCAGCCGGCCCGGTGCGGCGGCAACAGCCAGGAACCGTGCCGGGTACGCACATGCACCAGCCCGTTGTCGATGCAGAAGATCTGGCCGCGCACATGGCTGTGCCAACCGGTCTCGCGCGTGCCCAGCTGGAACATGCTGTCCGGCCTGTCTTCGCCCCAGACCGCGAACAGCGCGGGACCGTCGCTGCGCTCGCTGAATTCACGCAGCGCCCGGTTGGGCGTTTCCGTGTCCTGGGACGTGGCGGCAGAGGAAGCAGCGGTGGCGAAAGAGGCAGGCATGGCTCAAATTCATTGTTTTTAGTCTAAACAACGTTACCAGACTTTCTCGCGGTGCTTTGACACTGGTTTGCCCGGCGCATGGCGCCGCTTCATCCAAGTCCAGAGGAATAACCGTGTCCACTTCCCGCACCCCCGCTGCCACCCCGCCGCCGCCCCTCGTCCGCCCGCAACATCCACAGTGGGTGGTGATCGCCCTGGCTTGCCTGGCCTCCTTTATGGTGGTCATGGACGGCTCCATCGTGAACGTAGCCTTGCCCGCCATGCAGCGCGACCTGCAGCTGTCACCCATCGCCCAGCAATGGGTGGTCGATGCCTACCTGCTGAGCTTCGGCGGCTGCATGCTGCTGGCTGCCCGCGCCGGCGACCTCTACGGCCGCAGGCCCGTCCTGCAAGCAGGGCTGGCGCTGTTCACCCTGGCCAGCCTGGCCGGTGGGCTGGCCGCCAACGGCACGCTGATGCTGGTGGCCCGCGCCGTGCAAGGCCTGGGCGCTTCGGTGCTGGCCACTTCGTCGATGGCGCTGGTCATGGCCGCAACGCACCACGACAAACAGGCGCGGGCCAATGCCCTGTCGCTGTGGGCCGCGCTGAATTCGGCGGCCTTTGCCTTTGGTGTGGTCGCAGGCGGCTTGCTGACAGACGGCGCGGGCTGGCGCTGGGTCATGTTCGTCAATGTGCCGGTGGGGCTGGCTTTGATGGCCGGAGTCGCAAGCAGCTTGCTGGCCCCGCCCATCCGCGCGCAGCGCCCACCGCTGGACATCCCGGGCGCAGTCACCGCCACCCTGGGCTGCAGCGCGCTGATTTACGGCATCACGCAATCCATGGGCCAGGGCTGGGGCTCGCCGGACGCCGCAGGCGCCCTGGCGGCCTCAGTGGTGCTGATGGGCCTTTTTTTTGCCATTGAAGCGCGCAGCGCCCATCCGCTGGTGCGGTTGTCAATCTTCCAGCTGCCCAATCTTCGTGCCGGCAACCTGTTGATGTTGTGCCTGGGCGCCGCACTTACAGCCTCGATCTACCTTATCTCCACCGTGCTGCAACAGGTCGCCGGCTACACCGCGCACGACACGGGCCTGGCCATGCTGCCCATGGGCATCGTGCTGGCCGCAGCGCGGCTGGTGTTCTCGCGCAGCATGGCCAGAGGCGAAGGCCGGCTGCTGCCATTCTGGGGTTCACTGCTTGCCGCTGCGGGGCTGGCCTGGCTGGGCATTCTGCCGCTGCAGGCTGACTATCTGACGCAGGTGTTGGGTCCCACGCTTCTGGCAGGTTTTGGTTTGGGAATGGTGATCTTGTCGGCCACGCATGCCGTCACCGGCGGTGTGCCGGCGCAAGATGCGGGCATGGCCTCCGGCATTGCCAACACCGCGCGCCAACTGGGCGGCGCGATGGGCGTGGCCGTGCTGGCGACCCTGGCCCACGCAATGGCCGGGGACCTCGCGCTGCCCGGCGCTCTGCTGCGCGGCTACCATGCGGCATTTTTCGCAGCGGCGGCGATCTGCCTGCTTTGCGGCTTGATCTCGCTGACGCTGCGCCGGCCAAATGCCTAGGGCGGTGCAACCGAAACTGCAAACTACAAGGTGTGCATGCGGTCGCCGGCGGCAAAGCCGACAGGCTCCCACACCGGGCCGCCTTTGGCGCCAAAAGCGATGACCTTGAAGAGCTCCCCCATCTCGTGCTCGGCGACCAGTTTTTGCACCATGACGCGCTGCTCCAGCGGCGCATCTTCCATGCCGTCGACCAGGCCGCAGTTGAGCAAAAACCGCCCCTGGCTGGTATAGCCCAGCACCTCCAGCCCGGCCTCCTGGCCGGCCAGCGCGATGCCGGTGAAGTTGACGTGCGCGGTGATGTCCTTGCTGCCCACGTCGGCCAGCGCGTCGGCGTCCGCCAGGTGGCCGCGGTGGCACATCACGGTGCCCATGCTGCGTTGCGGATGGTAGTACTCGTGCTCCGGGAAGCCGTAGTCGAGCAGGAAGACCGCGCCTGCCTCCAGGCGGTCGGCCAGGGTGGCGACAAAGCCTTCGGCCTGGGGATGGATTTCGGTAAGGTAATCGTGCGCGCCTTCCACCTCGAAGGGGGGCCGCAGGTCGGTGCGCTGGTCGGCGTAGAGGAAACCATCCTTATGCAGAACCACACCGCGTTCGTGCCAGGTGTTGTGCAGGCGTGCCAGCAGCTTGACCGGCATGGCGTCCAGCACCTCGTTGCCCAGCACCACGCCGCGCATCCTGGGCGGCAACGCCGTCGCCCACTGCACCTTGTCGCCGTAGGCGGCCAGCCGTTCGCGCTGGCGTGCCTGCAAGCTGCCCGACAAATCGACGATGGTGTAGCGCTCCAGCCGCGGCCCCAGCGCCTCCAGAACCTGCTGCGCCAGCGCGCCCGAGCCCGCGCCGAACTCCCAGATTTCGGCCGTGCCGGTGGCTTCCAGGGCCTGGGCCGCCTGGCGCGCCAGGGCCTGGCCGAAATGCGGCGACAGCTCGGGTGCGGTGACAAAATCGCTGCCGGTGCCCGGCATCAGGCCGAATTTGCGCGAATCGTTCGCGTAGTAGCCCAGGCCCGGGGTGTAGAGGGCCAGCGCCATGAACTGGTCAAAACCCAGCCAGCCGCCGGCGGCCTCAATGGCCTTGGCGATGTGGGCGGCGAGGCTGGTCGTTAAAATAGGGGTATCGGTCGTCGGGGTCATGGGTCACCACCCGCCATTGTCGGCGATCCCCACGGCCTCCTCATCCCGCGCCCCGCCACCTTTTTTGAGCCTCGACGCCCGCCCATGAACCCTGTTCCGTCCTCTCCTCCCGTGGTCCTGGTGACCGGCGCCTCGCGGCGGCTGGGGCGCGAGATCGCACTGGCGCTGGCGGCCGGCGGCTGGCAGGTGGCAGTGCATTACCGAGACTCCGAAGCCGAGGCGACGGCCACCGTCGCCGACTGCGCCAGGCTGGCCGGCGCCTCGGCCGCTTTCCAGGCGGACCTGGGCGACGAGGCCGCGGTGCGCGGCCTGCTGCCGGCCGTGGCSCGCGCATGGGGAGGGTCGATGCGGTGGTCAACAACGCCTCCACCTTTGAGCAGGACAGCGCCGCCAGTTTCGGCTTCGCGGCCCTGGACAAGCACCTGCACAGCAACACCGGCGCCGCCGTGCTGCTGGCGCAGGCGCTGCACGCCCACATCGCGGCACGCGGCGGGCAAGGCGCAGGAAGCGCGGAAGGCGTCCAGGGCGCCGTGGTCAACCTGCTGGACCAGAAGCTCTGGAACCAGAATCCCGATTTTTTCAGCTACACCCTCTCCAAAGCCGCGCTGGAAGCGGCCGGCACCATGCTGGCGCTGGCGCTCGCGCCCCTGGTGCGGGTGGTCGGCGTGGCGCCCGGCCTCACTCTGACCAGCCATTTGCTGAGCGACGCGCAGTTCGAGGCCAGGCACAAGCTGTCGCCGCTGGGCCGCTCCTCCACGCCCGCCGACGTCGCGGCCGCAGTCAAATTCGCGCTGGAAAACCGCTCCATCACCGGCACCACGCTGCTGGTGGACGGCGGCCAGCACCTGATGAAGTTCGAACGTGATTTTTCGCTGATGTGAACCGGCGGAACCGGCTGACACACCACCCCACCTCATCCACCAAGACTGGCGCCATGTACAACACCCGGGGCACCCAAATCCTGAACCTGACCGGCTTGCGCTTCGACGCCAACCTGGGCATCCTGGACCACGAAAAAACGGCGCCGCAGCCCATACAGGTCGACGCCGAACTGAACCTGGGCACACAGCCGCTGCTGCCCCATGACGACGATATCCACCATGTGCTGGACTACCGCAAGGTGCGCCAGATCATCATCAGCGAATGCACGGCCGAGCACAGCAACTTGCTGGAAAGCCTGATCGGCAAGCTGGCGCATCGCCTGATGCGGCTGCCCGGCGTGCTGGGCGTGCGCGTGAAGATCGCGAAACTTGAAATTTTTGACGACTGCGAAGTGGCCATTCGCGTCGAGACGGGACAGTGGTGAACGATATGGGAGCGAACGATATGAGCGCAATCTGGGAAGAAGCCGTGGCCGAGTACGAGCAGCAGGAAAGCTCCGCGCGCGTGCAGAACAGCATGAAGATAGAGCGCGAGGACCACAAGCTCGAAAAACGCCTGTGCCGCGAAGTCGGCCGCGCCATCGTCGACTTCAACATGATTGAAGAGGGCGACAAGGTCATGGTCTGCGTCTCGGGCGGGAAAGACAGCTACGCCATGCTCGACATCCTGCTCAAGCTGCAAAAGCGCGCGCCCATCAACTTCGAGCTGGTGGCCGTCAACCTCGACCAGAAGCAGCCCGGTTTTCCCGAGCACATCCTGCCCGATTACCTGGGCAAGCTGGGCGTGCCCTTCCACATCGAAAACCAGGACACCTACAGCATCGTCAAGCGCGTGATCCCCGAAGGCAAGACGCTGTGCTCGCTGTGCTCACGCCTGCGCCGCGGCATTTTGTACCGCGTGGCCGGCGAACTCGGCTGCACCAAGGTCGCGCTGGGCCACCATCGCGACGACATGCTGCAGACCTTTTTCCTCAACATGTTCTTCGCGGCCAAGCTCAAGGGCATGCCGCCGAAGCTGGTGAGCGACGACGGCAAGAACGTGGTGATACGCCCCATGGCCTACGTCACCGAAAAAGACCTGACGCGCTGGGCCCAGGTGCGCGAATTCCCCATCATTCCCTGCACGCTGTGCGGCAGCCAGGAAAACCTGCAGCGCAAGCAGGTCGGCAACATGCTGCGCGAGTGGGAGAAAAAATTCCCCGGCCGGCTCGAGAACATGTTCGCCTCGCTGCAGAACATCGTGCCCTCGCACCTGATGGACAACAAGCGCCATGACTTCAAGGGCATCAAGGCCACCGGTGTGGCCGACGCCGACGGCGACAAGGCCTTCGACGCCGAGGAATTTCGCGAGCCGGCGCTGCCGGGACTGTCCGTCGTGGGCATCACTTCGCGCTGAGGGCGCTTTCCTTCAACACCTGACCCTGGAGGCCTTATGAAACGCGCATTCGCAGTGATTCTTTCCATCGCCGCCATGGCCTTGCTGATGACTGGTTGCTCCACCGTGCGCGTGGTCGACAGTGACGTCACCGCCTTCTACAACTGGAACGGCCCGCCTCCCGCGCCAGCCACGCCTTATCGCTTTGAGCGCCTGCCCTCGCAGCAGGCCGCGGGCAGCTCGCAGGATCATGTGGAAGGCCTGGCGCGCACCGCGCTGGCCAAAGTGGGGATGGAGCTCAACCCGCCCGCCGCGCGATACAGCGTGCAAATCGTGGCCAACACCCAGATCGTCGACCGCGGGCCTTATGGCTACAGTCCCTACGGCGGCTTTGGCTTTGGAACCGGTGTATTTGTGGGCGGCGGTAGCCGCGGCACCTCGGTCGGCCTGTCGTTTCCGATTGGCGGCGGGATTGCCGAGCCGCCTTATTTCAAGCGCGACCTGAGCATCGTGATGCGCGACCTGCGGACCAACCAGGTCACTTTTGAGACGCGAGCCCTGCACGACGGCGTCTGGGGCGACACGCTGGCCGTGCTGCCCGCCATGCTGGACTCGGCCCTGCGCGGCTTTCCCCAACCACCACCAGGCACGCGCCGAATCAATGTAGAGATTCCTCGATAAATGTGGCCCCCACGCTTTTCACTTTGTGTAATGCGCTGCCCCCCGAGGGGGCGCTGCGCCTGCGGCCCGGCAAAGCCGGTTCCGCGGCCCCTGCTGACATGAGTTGCGGTGATGCCACGCTCACCCGACTATGCGAAGGCCGCGACCCCCGGCACGAATTGCTGCGCTACGCGTTTCTTGAGAAACTGATCGCCCATGACTGAACCCACTCGTATCATCGCCATTCGCCATGGCGAAACCACCTGGAAC
This sequence comes from Polaromonas sp. P1_G1, assembly GCF_056405595.1. NCBI lineage: Bacteria > Pseudomonadati > Pseudomonadota > Betaproteobacteria > Burkholderiales > Comamonadaceae > Polaromonas > Polaromonas sp. P1_G1. The sequence continues at coordinate 24,371 of NZ_JBFUBU010000025.1, read as the reverse complement.
GTGGACACCCGCATCCAGGGCCACCTGGACATCCCGCTCAATGAGACCGGCCGCAAGCAGGCCGAGCGCATGGCGCTGGCGCTGGCCGACGAGCCCATCAGCGCCATCTATGCGAGCGACCTGACCCGCGCCTGGGAAACCGCGCAGTACCTGGCCCGCATCCAGGGTATGGAGGTGACGCGCGAGGAAGGCCTGCGTGAGCGCGGCTTCGGCGACTTTGAGGGCAAAACCTTTGCCGAGATCGCGGCCCTGCTGCCCGACCAGTCCATGCGCTGGCGCAAGCGCGACCCCGAATTCGCGCCCGCCGGCGGCGAATCCCTGATCGCCCTGCGCAGCCGCGTGGTCGCCACGGCCGAGCGCCTGGCGGCTGCCCACCCGGGCGAGTTGATCGCGATGGTCGGCCACGGTGGCGTGATGGACGTGCTTTACCGCGCCGCGACGCGGCTGGACATCCAGGCGCCGCGCACCTGGGAACTTGGCAATGCGGCCATCAACCGCCTCCTTTGGACACCCGAAGGCTTTACGCTCGTCGGCTGGGCTGACACCCAACACCTGGACGATGGCACACTGGACGACAGTGCATTTCCCGGCGGCGGATCCCGCAACCCGCTGAGCGCACAATAAAGACCCGAAGAGATACGACGCACCTCATGAGCACCTTGCCCACCCGCCTGGCCGAGCTGATCGGCAAGCCGGTCAACGACATCGACACCCCCGCCCTGGTCATCGACATGGACGCGATGAAGCGCAACCTCGCGCGCATGGCCGAGTTCGCCAAAAAGCACAACATCCGCTGGCGCCCGCATGCCAAGCTGCACAAAAGCGCCACGCTGGCCAAGATGCAGGTGCGCGCCGGCGCAGTCGGCGTCTGCGTGCAGAAGACCTCCGAAGCCGAAATCATGGTGGCCGGCGGCGTCACTGACGTCTACATCAGCAATGAGGTCATCGCCCCCGCCAAGCTGGCGCGTGTGGCTGCCCTTGCCCAGAAGCTCGCGGCCCAGGGCGGCCGGCTCGCCATCGCGGTCGACAGCACCGAAGGCGTGATCCGCCTGGCTCAGGCCATGACCGAAGCGCGCAGCGCCACCGGCGTGGCCACCGTGATCGACGTGTTCGTCGAAATCGACGTCGGCCAGGGCCGCTGCGGGGTCGAGCCCGGCGCCGCCGCCGTCACGCTGGTGCTGGAAATCCGAAAACACCCGGCCCTGCGCTTTGCCGGCCTGCAGGCCTACCACGGCAAGGCCCAGCACATGCGCAGCGGGCAGGAAAGGCGCGAGGCCATCGCCAAGGCCGTGGAGGCCGTGGTGCTCACGCGCAAGCTGGTCGAGGCCCAGGGCATCACGGTGGACCTGGTCACCGGCGCCGGCACCGGCAGCCTGATGCTGGAAGCGGCCAGCGGCGTTTACGGCGAACTGCAGGCGGGGTCCTTCATGTTCATGGACGCCGACTACGCAAAGAACGAGCGCGACGCGGCCCAGCCGCAGTTCGAGCACGCGCTCTTCATCAAGACCCAGGTCATCAGCACGCACGGCGGCCACGCGGTCTGCGACGCCGGCCACAAAAGCCATGCGATCGATTCCGGCCTGCCGCTGGTGCATGCCTTCGACGCCGAAAGCGAGCTTGAGTATTTCAACGGCGGCGACGAGCACGGCATCCTGCGGCCCGCCGGCGACAGCACCCGCCTGCCCGGCCTGGGCCGCATGCTGTGGCTGATCCCGGGGCACTGCGACCCGACCGTGAACCTGCACGACGTGATGATCGCCGTGACGGGCGGCCTGCGCAGCGGCACCGTGCAGCGCATCTTCCGGGTCGATGCGCGCGGCGCGCTGACCTGAGGCAGCCGGTCTCGCTCTAGAAGTTCACGCCGTAGACGGCATACATCGCTGAGGCCGCGCCGTTGATGCGCCCGCCGCGGTACTCGGCCTCACGCGCCGACTGCAGCACCGCCTCGTTGAACTCGGCATGCGTGGACGACAGCACGCGCACATCAAGCAGCTTGCCTTCGGCGTCCAGCAGCGCAATCACCACGACACGGCCGTGCAGGCCCTGCGCACGCCMGGCCTGCAGCGCATCCAGCGCACCCGGCTTGCGCACGCGCGCGATGGAAATCTTCTGCCCCATGCCGTCGCCGTCCTGCATCTTCGGCGCCTGCGGGTGGTCGGCGTAGAGCTTGCTCATCTGCTTGAACAGCTCGGGAAATTCCGGCAGGCTGGAGGTGGCCGCCAGCGGCACGGCCGGGTTGGGTGTGCGCGGTGCGGGCGGAGTGCCGGTGGCCGCGCAGCCGGCCAGCAGGCAGGCCAGGCCCAGGAGGGCGGCAGGCATACGATCCGCAAGCCTCGGGAAAAGCCGGAAGTAAAACCGTGGCGTCATGATCTCGCGGCCAAGGCTTCGGCGTCATGCGCGTGGACGACCAGGGATATGGACACCATGAGCACCCCATAGGCCAGGCAGGCAAGCGCTCCCAGCCAGGACAAAAAGTTCCAGGCGTTATAGCGGCCTGGGTTGGTTTTCAGTTCCCTGGCATAGTCCGGTGACGCGCCGGGCAGACCACGAGCCGCGCTGTAGTCAAGCGCGGCATCGCCCAGAAAATAAAACCCCATGATGCAAGTGGCCACGCCAAAGAAAAACATAAACGCCCTTCGCCACTCGATTTTGAGGAAGAAAAGTGCCAGCGCAAAGCTTGCGCCGCCCGCGAAAAAAAACTTTCCCGTCACCTTGGGCGATCCCAGCGGCAGCAGTTGTTGCCATATCCAGGGCAGAGGCGCGAACAGCCATTCGGACGTGGGCGCCAGCCCGCTCCATCGAAGTCTGGAAAGGGGCCCGCCTGACACTTCCGCCAGGGCGAGGACACACACGCAGGTGGCCACGGCAACGTAGCAGATGTGGCGAAACGTCGTACAGGCGGCTGCCGAGGCGTTCGACCAGTGGCGCTGCACCAGGTGCGTGGCCCATCCCAGCGCCAGAAGCGTGGTCCCGGCCGAGCCAAGCCATGCGCCCGTTCCCTGCAGCATGGCGAAGCCCTCCAGCACAAACAAAGGCAGGTAGCCGAACACCACACCGCTCAGGGCATAGGCCAGCATGACCGCCACCGTCACGCCCAGGCCTGTTGAGTTGAAGAAGCGCTGCTCGGCACTGGATTTCGTCCAGGCCGCCTTCGGGTCTGCCGCCGTCGACAGGGCCACCCACTGCCCCATGTTCAGGCGTTAAACATGTCGTTGCCGCTGGCCGGCGGCGCCACGCCCAGGTGCCGGTAAGCGGCCAGCGTGGCGATGCGCCCGCGCGGCGTGCGCTGCAGATAGCCCTGCTGGATCAGGTAGGGCTCGATCACATCCTCGATCGTGTCGCGTTCCTCGCCGATGCTGGCGGCGATGTTGTCCAGGCCCACAGGCCCACCGTCGAAGCGGTGGATGACAGCCTCCAGCAGTTTTCTGTCCATCACGTCAAAGCCCTGCGGGTCCACGTCCAGCATGGCCAGCGCCTTGTTGGCGATGTCCAGCGAGATGTGGCCGCTGCCCTTGACGTCGGCATAGTCGCGCACGCGGCGCAGCAGGCGGTTGGCGATGCGCGGCGTGCCGCGCGAGCGGCGGGCGATCTCAAAGCCGCCTTCCTCGTCCATGGGCGCGTTGAGCAGCTTGGCGCTGCGCCTGACGATGCGCGCGAGTTCGTCGGGGGTGTAGAACTCCAGCCGCGCGACGATGCCGAAGCGGTCGCGCAGCGGGTTGGTCAGCATGCCGGCGCGCGTGGTGGCGCCCACCAGGGTGAAGGGCTGCAGGTCGAGCTTGATGCTGCGTGCCGCCGGGCCTTCGCCGATCATGATGTCGATCTGGTAGTCCTCGAGCGCGGGGTAAAGAATTTCTTCCACCACCGGGCTCAGGCGGTGGATTTCGTCGATGAACAAGACGTCGTTCTTTTCGAGGTTGGTCAGCAGCGCCGCCAGGTCCTTGGGCTTTTCGAGCACCGGGCCCGAGGTCTGCCGCAGGTTTACGCCGAGTTCGTGCGCGATGATGTGGGACAGCGTGGTCTTGCCCAGGCCGGGCGGGCCGAACAGCAGAACGTGGTCCAGCGCCTCTTGCCGCTTTTTGGCCGCGCCTATGAAAATTTCGAGCTGGTCGCGCACCTTGGTCTGGCCCACGTACTCGTCAAACAGCTTGGGGCGTAGCGCGCGTTCGATGGCCTCCTCGCCGGGCGAGGCCGGCGCCGCCGACATCACGCGCTTGGCCGGCGGAAAATCCCCGGGAGAGAAATCGTCAGTCTGAATGCTCATGGTGCTTTATCGGCTATTTCGCCAGCGCCTTCAGCGCCAGCTTGATGCCGTCGCTCACGCCGATGTCCTTGGGCAAGGCCTTGAGCGCCAGCGCGGCATCGCGGTCGCTGTAGCCCAGCGCCACCAGGGCCTGCAGGATGTCGGACTGGGCGTCGTTGGCCACGCTGACCTGCACGCCGATGTCGGCGCCCAGCTTGCCCTTCAACTCGAGCAGCAGGCGCTCGGCGGTTTTTTTGCCGATGCCGGGCACCTTGATGATGCGGCCGGCCTCCTGCTGGGTCACTGCTTGCGAGAGTTCTTCGACACTCATGCCGCTTAGCACGCTGAGCGCGGTGCGCGGGCCGACGCCGGAAATCTTGATCAGTTGGCGGAAGGCGGCGCGCTCGGTGGCGCTGCCGAAGCCGTAGAGGATTTGCGCGTCTTCGCGCACCACAAAATGCGTCAGCAGGCTGACTTTTTCGCCCAGGCCGGGCAGGTTGTAGAAGGTGCTCATGGGCACCAGCACCTCGTAGCCGACGCCGTTGCAGTCCACCAGGATTTCCGGGGGGGTTTTTTCGGCCAGTTGGCCGGAGAGTCTTCCAATCATGGGCAAATCTTATCAGTCGCGCCTGTTTCCACACCAGACGACGATCCACCGCCAGGGAAGCGCCGGGAGGCTTGCGGATCCGGCCGGAATTCCAGAGTTCCCGTGAAAACGCAGTCATCTATAGAATCCGGCGAAAGAGGGGGAGTCAAAAGAAATGTCGATCTATCGATTGAAGCCGCGTTTTCAGGCCCTGCTCAGGCCCCTGGTGAGGTGGCTGCACGCCCTGGGCGTGACCGCCAACCAGGTCACGCTGGCCGCTTGCGTGATTTCAACGGCCCTGGGACTCTGGCTTTTCTTCGCGCAGCCTTCACCGCTTGCTTTCGGCCTGATTGCCCTGTGGATGCTCGTGCGCATGGGCTTCAATGCCATCGACGGCATGCTGGCGCGCGAGCACGGCCAGCAAAGCCCCCTGGGCGCCTTTCTCAACGAGCTGACCGACGTTGTGTCGGATGCCGCGCTTTACCTCCCCTTTGCCCTGGTGGCGCCTTTCAGCCCTTTCTGGGTTGGCGCCGTGATCGTGCTGGCCGGCCTCAGCGAATTCGCAGGCGCGCTCGGGCCCACCATAGGCGCATCGCGCCGCTACGACGGCCCGCTCGGAAAAAGCGACCGGGCTTTTGTGTTCGGCGCGCTGGCGCTTTATGTCGCATCAGGTTGGCCCCTGCCGGCATGGACCGCCTGGCTGATGCCGCTGCTTGCCGCCCTCATCGCCTGGACCATTGCCAACCGGACACGCCTGGCCGTGGCTGAGGCAAAAACTCTTGCGACCCATGCCAACAACAACCCCAAGGATTGAATGAGCACTTCCCGCACCCCCGACGAACACCACTTCAGCACGCATGACGGGCAGTCCCTGTTTTACCGGCACTGGCCCGCCACGCAAGGCCCGAGGCGCGGCGCCGTCGTGCTGTTCCATCGCGGCCACGAACATGGCGCGCGCATGGCGCATCTGGTGGATGAGCTCAACCTTCCGGAGTTCGACTTTTTCGCCTGGGATGCGCGCGGCCACGGCCGCTCACCGGGCCAGCGCGGCTACAGCCCCAGCTTCGCGACCTCGGTGCGCGACGTGCAGACCTTTGTCGACCACATCGGCAGCGCGCACGGCGTGCCGGAGCGCGACATCCATGTCATCGCGCAAAGCGTGGGAGCGGTGCTGATCGCGACCTGGGCGCACGACTATGCGCCCAGGGTTCGCGGCCTGACGCTGGCCTCACCGGCTTTCAAGGTCAAGCTCTATGTGCCTTTCGCGCGCGCCGGGCTGGCATTGATGCACAAGCTGCGCGGCCTGTTTTTCGTCAACAGCTATGTCAAGGCGAAGTTCCTCACGCACGACCCCGCGCGCATCGCGAGCTACGAAAGCGACCCGCTGATCTCGCGCCCCATCGCGGTCAACATCCTGCTGGACCTGTACACGGCGGCCGACCGCATCGTGGCGGACGCCAATGCCATCACCCAGCCGGTGCAGTTGCTTATCTCCGGCGCCGACTGGGTGGTGCACCACAAACCCCAGCACCGCTTCTTCGAGCGCCTGGGCAGCGCCGTGAAAACCAAGACCGAGCTGCCCGGGTTTTTTCACGACACGCTGGGCGAGAGGGACCGCGCGCCGGCGGTGCTGGGCATACGCAGCTTCATCCTGGAGCGCTTTGACGCCCCCGCGCCGCCCGTCGACCTGCGCGAGGCCCACCTGCGCGGCGAAACGGCCGATGAATCGCGCGCGCTGGCCGAGCCGCTGTCACCCCTGTCGCCGCGTGGCGCCTATTGGGCCCTGACCCGCGGCAGCCTGCGCCTGGGCGGCCTGCTCTCGCGCGGCGTCAAACTGGGCCATGACACGGGTTTTGATTCCGGCAGCACGCTGGACTATGTTTACCGCAACAAGCCCGAAGGCGCGGGCCCGCTGGGCCGGAACATCGACAAGACCTACCTCAATTCGATAGGCTGGCGCGGCATACGCCAGCGCAAGATCCATGTCGAGGAACTGCTGCGCGAGGCCATGGAGCGCCTGGCTGCGCAGCACCGTGACGTGCGGCTGATGGACATCGCCGCGGGCCACGGCCGCTACGTGCTTGACGCCGCGCTGTCCAGCCCGGTGAAGCCGGCCTCCATTCTGCTGCGCGACTACAGCGACATCAACGTGCGCGACGGCAGCGCGCTGATCGCGGAAAAAGGGCTCGCCGGCGTTGCGCAATTCGTGCAGGCCGACGCCTTCGACCGTACCAGCCTGGCGGGCGTCGTGCCGCGGCCCACGGTGGCTGTGGTGTCGGGGCTTTATGAGCTTTTTCCCGACAACGCGATGGTGCGCCGCTCGCTCGCCGGTGTCGGCGACGCGGTGGAAGAAGGCGGCTACCTGGTCTACACAGGCCAGCCCTGGCATCCGCAGCTGGAGATGATCGCGCGGGCGCTCACCAGCCACCGCCAGGGCGAAGCCTGGGTCATGCGCCGCCGCACCCAGGCCGAAATGGACCAGTTGGTGGAAGAGGCGGGCTTTCGCAAGATCGCGCAGCGCATCGACGAATGGGGCATTTTCACGGTTTCCCTCGCGGTCCGCGTCGGCGCATGACACGCCGGTTCGCGCAACGTCCCTGGAAGCGCGCGGCCGCCTGGCTGGCGCTGCTGGGGCCACTGTTTTACGCGGCCTACGGTTTCGCCAACTGGTGGGCCGCTTCCCGCGCGGCCGTTCCGACGCTTGCCTTCGACTGGGAGCGCTCGCTGCCGTTCTGGCCGTGGACCATCTTTCCCTACTGGACCATCAACGTCTTTTATGCCCTGTCGCTGTTCCTGGCGCGTGACCGCCACACGCTGGACCGGCATGGCGCGCGGCTGTTGACCGCGACCTGCCTGGCGGTGGCCTGTTTTGTGTTGTGGCCGCTGCGCTTCAGTTTCGGCCAGCCGGAGGTCAGCGGCGCACCGGCCTTTCTGTTCAATGCCTTGCGCAGTTTCGACCAGCCCTTTAACCAGGCCCCGTCGCTGCACATCGCGCTGGCGGTAATCCTGTGGGACTGGTACCGCCGTTTCGTCACCGCTGCCTGGGCGCGCGCCGTATTGCATCTGTGGGCCTTCGCGATCTGTGCGTCGGTGCTCACGACCTGGCAGCACCACTTCATCGACATTCCGACCGGCGCGCTGCTGGGGCTGGTCTGCGTGTGGCTGTGGCCGCTTGAGCGGGTGGTGTCGCTGCCGCGGGGCTGGCGCCTGGCGCGCGACGCGCGGCGCTGGAAGCTGGCCGGGTTGTACGCCCTGGGGGCCATCGCTTTTCTTGCCGCGGCGTTCGCCCTGGGCGGCCTGGGGCTTTGGCTCGCCTGGCCGGCCGTATCGCTGGCGCTGGTGGCATTGAACTATGTAGGCTTGGGCGCGCGCGGCTTCCAGATGGACGGGCGCGGGCGCATGCGCTGGGCCGCACGCTGGCTGCTGGCGCCGTACCGGCTGGGCGCCGCAATCAACGCGCGGCTGTGGACGCGCCGCCTGCCGGCATCGGTCGAGGTCGCGCCGGGCCTGCGGCTTGGGCGCATCCCGACGCTTGCCGAATGGGAGACCGCGGGGCGGCCCCGCCTGGTCAGCCTCAGCGCGGAGTTGCAATTGCCGAGCGTCGAAGGCGCGCGCTGCGTACCTCTGCTGGACCTGGCCGTGCCGGCGCCGCTGGACTTGCAGCGCGCGGCCGGCGTGATAGAAGGCCAGCGCCGCGCCGGCAAAGCGGTATGGGTGTGTTGCGCCCTTGGTTTTTCGCGCAGTGCCGCTGTGGCCATCACCTGGCTGCGCCTGCACGGCGCGGCCGGCAGCCTGGTGCAGGCCGAAGGGCTGGTGCGCCAGGCGCGGCCGCAAATCGTGCTGGGCGCAGCGTGGCAGCAAGCGCTGGACCATGCCACCCGCCGGACGGCAGCATGAACGACATGGATCGCGCACTGTGTTCCGCCACGGCCAGGCTGCTCCAGGCCGCCCGCATAGTGGCCGCATGGGGACTGGCCCTGAGCGTGGTGGCAATCGCCGTCCTGGCCCTCACCGGGCGCTCATTGCCCATGCTGTCCACGATGGGTTTTGCTGCGGTGGCGCTGGTCGGCGTGCTGGAGCGCTACCTCGCCTTCCGGCTGTCTTTCGATGCCGGCCTGTTCAAGGACCTGGCCGGCGGCGCCATCGCGTCACTGGGCGACCTGGACAGCGCATTGCAGCGCCTGGGCTTGCGCCCAGCAAGCGGCCAGCCGCGCGCGCTCGAAGACCGTGTGGCGGGCGCGCGCCGGCTGTTGCAGCGCCATGGCGTTGCCGTGGCCTGCCAGAGCGGGCTGTTCCTGCTGGCGCTGCTGACCCAGGACCTGCGCTGACCGCGCTTCATCCTTTAAAGGACTTGTTTCATGAGTAGATCCCCTCAAAGCGGTTTAGGCCTGGCGGCGGCCGCATCAGCCTGGCTGATCGTGCTGGCGGCGCGGTTGCTGACCGGCGTGCGCGCCATCTGGGCAGGCACGACGCCCAAGGCGGAGCAGACGCTTTATTTCGCCAACCACACCAGCCATGGCGATTTCGTGCTGCTGTGGGCCACGCTGCCGGCGGACCTGCGCGCCATCACGCGGCCGGTGGCGGGCCAGGATTACTGGGAAACTTCGGCGCTGCGGCGGTTTATCGGCAATGACGTGTTCAATGCGCTGATGATCCGGCGCGACGGTGCCGGCGGCCAGGCCGGCTCCGACCCGGTCGGGCAGATGACCGAGGCGCTGCTCGCCGGGGATTCGCTCATCATGTTTCCCGAAGGCACGCGCAACACCGGCGACGAGGTGTTGCTGCCGCTTAAAAGCGGGCTCTACCACCTGGCGCGGGCTTGCCCGCAGGTGCGGCTGGTGCCGGTCTGGATAGAGAACCTCAAGCGCGTGCTGCCCAAGGGCACGCTGGTGCCCATTCCCCTGGCCTGCAGCGTGCGCTACGGCATACCCATGGCGCTGGCCGAGGGCGAAGACAAAAACACCTTCATCGCGCGTGCGCGCGCCGCCATGCTGGACCTGCGACCGGAATACGACCGGGCGGAGGACACGACGCCATGAACCTTTCCCCCTCCACCCAAACCACGCTGATGCTTTTCGGCGGTGTCTTCGGCGTGCTGCTGCTGGCCTCCAGCATAGGCGCACTGCTCAAGTGGCGCATCGCGCGCGGCGAGCCGCATTCGGTGATCGACAACCTTAACTCCCGCGTCAATGCCTGGTGGGTGATGATAGGCGTCATCGGCCTGTCCTTTGCCTGCGGCAGGAGCGGCGTGATCGTGCTGTTCTACCTGATCTCCTTTTACGCGCTGCGCGAATTCATGAGCCTGGCCTACACGCGGCGCGGCGACCACGTTGCGATCGCGGTGGCGTTCTTCATCGCGCTGCCGGTGCAGTATTTCCTGATCTGGATCGACTGGTACGGGCTGTATTCCATCTTCATCCCGGTCTATGCCTTCCTGGTGCTGCCCATACTCGCGGCGGTGGGCGGCGACACCAAGCGCTTTCTGGAGCGCACCTCCAAAGTGCAATGGGGCCTGATGATCTGCGTGTTCTGCATCAGCCACGTGCCGGCGCTGCTCACGCTGCAAATCCCCGGCTTTGAGGGACGCAACCTGCTCCTGATCGCCTTCCTGGTGATCGTGGTGCAGGGCAGCGATGTGCTGCAGTATGTCTGGGGCAAACTTTTCGGCAAGCGCAAGGTGGCGCCCGAATTGTCACCTTCCAAAACCTGGGAAGGCCTGGTCGGGGGCGTGGCCAGCGCCACCGCGCTGGGCGCGGCGCTTTACTGGGCGACGCCCTTTAACCCCTGGCAGGCGGCGCTGATGGCGCTCACCGTCTGCATGATGGGATTTTTCGGCGGCCTGGTGATGTCGGCCATCAAACGCGACCGCGGCGTGAAGGACTGGGGCACCATGATAGAAGGCCACGGCGGCATGCTGGACAGGCTGGATTCGGTGGTGTTCGCCGCGCCCATTTACTTCCATGCGCTGCGCTATTGGTGGGTGCCGTAAGGAGCGCCGCCGCCCCCGGGAGGGATGAAAACCGGCAGGCCCCGCAGCCTTGATATTGGAGAGACAATCACCCATCTGCCTGTATCCAGCCGGCCACGCCTGGTGCAATCTCTCCCGGAAAGCCCGCCCTTGATTCTTCGCCACACCTTCACGCCGCCAAACAACACTCGCATGGGCCACCTGTGCGGCCCCATGGACAGCCACATCCGCACCATAGAGGCGGCGCTGGACGTCACGATCGCGCACCGCTTCGAGCAGTTCAAGATCGACGGCACCAAAGTCAAGGCGACGCTGGCGCTGGAAGTGTTGCAGGCCCTGTACGAAATAGCCCAGCGGCCCATAGAACCCGAAACCGTGCAGCTGATGCTGGCCGGCGACACAGCCCTGAGCACCGCGCCCGACGGCGGCATCGCGCTGACGACCAGGCGCGCCGACCTGCGCGCCCGCACCACCAACCAGGGCACCTACCTGGAAAACATCGCAACACACGACATCACCTTCGGCATCGGCCCGGCCGGCACCGGCAAGACCTATCTGGCCGTGGCCTGCGCGGTCGATGCCCTGGAGCGCAGCACCGTACAGCGCATCGTGCTGACGCGCCCCGCGGTTGAAGCTGGTGAGCGCCTCGGATTTCTGCCGGGCGACCTGAGCCAGAAGGTGGACCCCTACCTGCGCCCGCTTTACGACGCGCTGCATGAGTTGATGGGCTTTGAGCGCGTGCAGAAGGCTTTTGAGCGCCAGCAGATCGAGATCGCGCCGCTGGCCTTCATGCGCGGCCGCACGCTGAACCACGCGTTCGTCATCCTCGACGAGGCGCAAAACACCACGCCTGAGCAGATGAAGATGTTCCTGACGCGTATCGGTTTCGGCAGCAAGGCTGTGGTCACGGGCGACGTGAGCCAGGTGGACCTGCCCCGCACGCAGCTCAGCGGCCTGGTGGATGCCGAGCGCGTGCTCAAGCGCGTCAAGGGCATCGCCATCACCCGCCTGACCAGCGCTGACGTGGTGCGCCACCCGCTGGTGGCGCGCATTGTTGATGCCTACGACAAATCCCCGGGCGTGGCCGCCGCCGCGGAGGACGGCGCCACCGAACCCGCGCCGGCCCGCCGTGCTAGCGCCAGGAGCCGCAATGGCTCTTAAGCAATTGAGCCTGTCGCTGCAGTTCAGCGACCTGAAGAACGCCGCGCGCCACCGCGCGGCCCTGCCGCGCCACGGCGTGATCCGCTGGATACGCCATGCGCTCGCGCAGGACGGCGAGATCACCGTGCGCATCGTGGACGCCGAAGAAGGCCAGGCGCTGAACCGCGACTACCGCCAACGCGACTACGCTACCAATGTGCTGACCTTCGACTACACGCAGGAACCGGTGGTCACCGCCGACCTGGTGCTGTGCGCGCCCGTGGTGGCCCAGGAAGCGAAAGACAACGGCAAGACGCTGCAGGCCCACTACGCGCATTTGCTGGTGCACGGTACGCTGCACGCCCAGGGCTGGGACCATGAAACCGGCGAGGAAGATGCCGAGGCCATGGAGGCGGAAGAGATCCGCATCCTGGCGGGATTGGGATTCGCTAATCCCTATCGCTGAATTTCAGGTCTTGAAGGCCTGAGTCTCCTCAAGACTGCCATTTCTCCAGATAAACCGCATAGGCAGCTTCCCAGGAGGGGCCATGACCGCCGGCGCTTTCGTGCATCACGGAAATCGGCCAGGTGCCCATGCTGAGACCCAGTTGTTCAGCCTGGCGGCAAAAATCGAGATCGTAAAAATGGAAATCAAAGCGCTCGTCAAAGCGCAGGTTTTTTTTGATCAGCAGTTCGCTGTCGCAGGCCATCAACAGGCCGTCCAGCAGCTTGACGGGTACGCCCGACGGACCAAAGATGTGTAGCTTGCTCGGCGGGAAGCTATTGCCGTGGCCCACCACACCGCTAAGGTTTTCGGGGGCGTCCCAGGTGTTCTTGTCATCGACAAAGGCCCAGCTCGGCTGGCGCGGTACGCGGCGCTGGTTGCCAACCAGGCCCACGATGTCATAGTGCTGGATACCTTCGCGCAGACGGTCGGCCCAGAAAAAGTCGCTCAGACATATGTCGTCATGGCAAAAAACCAGCAGTGCCGGGTTTTCCCGCGACTCTTCAATGGCCTGGTTGTATACCGAAGGAAGGCCGGCGGTATTTTTTTCAAACACACGTACCTGCATGCCGCCCAGGCGATAGTACAAAGCCAGTGTCCGGCCTGTGGCCGTATCGGTGAAAAAATTTTCGAAACTGCTGCGAGTGGCGACGACAAAACGGATCATGGGCAACCTAAAGAATTTGCGGTGTTGGGGCGGCCGTGGGGAAACGCTTGCCGACCATTTATCTGCCGATTTATACCCCAGCCTCTCCTGGTCAGGCTGGCGGGTCAATACGTAGCGGGATGGTCACCGGCCCGTCGTTGACCAGGTGCACCTGCATGTCGGCGGCGAATCGTCCCGTTTCCACCTGCGGATGCAGCGTCCGCGCCTGGGCCACAAAGTAGTCGTAAAGCCGCCTGCCTTCCTCAGGCGCCGCCGCGCCGGTGAAGCTGGGCCGGTTGCCGCCTGAGGCGTCGGCGACCAGGGTGAACTGGCTCACGACGAGCAGGCTGCCTTTGACGTCCTGCACCGACAGGTTCATTTTCCCGGCCTCGTCCGAGAAGATGCGCAGCTTGAGGATCTTGGCGAGCAGTTTGTCGGCCTGCGCCTCGGCATCGCCGCGCTCGGCGCAGACCAGCACGAGCAGCCCGGGGCCAATCTGGCCGACGGTCTCGCCGGCAATCACCACGCGGGCCTCGGCCACTCGCTGAAGCAGCGCCTTCATCAGTCGGTCACGCCGGCCGCGACGAACAGCGGCTTGCCCACCGGCCCCGACAGGAAGCTCACGAACTGCTGGGACAGTTCCTGCTGTTTGCCCGAGGCCAGCGGCGCGGCGGTGTAGGAGGTGTAGTTCTGCACTTCGGCCGGCACCGGGCCGGCGAACTTCAGGCCCTTGCCCTGGTAGAGCAGGATTTCGGTGATCGCGCCGAAGCCGATCTCATTGCCTTTGCCCTTGATGACATGCTCCATCACGGCGGCGCCGTCGGGATAGCGCGTGGTTTTGCCCTCGACCTGGGCATAGACCTCCATCTTCTTGAGCAGGCCTTCGAGGTACAGGCCGGTGGAGGCACGGTTGAACACCAGCGAGTCGGCGACGAGCACCGAGCGCTTGAGCGCCTCGGCGCTGGAAATATCGGGTGCCGCGGCGCCGTCGCGCACCGCCACGCCCATGCCGACACGGCCGACGTTGGCGCGTGTTTCGGCCAGCTTGCTGGCCGCCGCGAATTCGCCGATCACGGCGGGCGGTGCAATCACCACGTCAAACGCCGGGTTGGATTCCATGCGCTTTTTCAGCTCGGGCGCGGTGTTGAAGTTGATCTTCACGCTGTGGCCGGTCTGCTTTTCAAACGCGGCGGCCGCGGCCTTCAGGCCCGGCTCGATGGCGCCGGCGCTGAGCACCGCAAGCTCGGCGGCTTGCGCGCCCAAGCTGAGCAGTGCACCGGCCAGCGCTTGGGCAAGTATCGAGATGGGTTTCATGAAGGACTCCTGGGCAATAAAGGAACTGGGAAATTATCGGAGAGAGAGAAAGCGTATTCAGATCAGGTCGGCTTCGTCGCCGGAATGCGCTTCCACGTCGCTGGGCAACAACTGGATGGTGGCGCGCAGGCCGGGCACGGCGCTCATCAGCGCCTGCTCGACGCTGGCCCGCACGGCGGCGGCTCGCCCCAGCGACCAGTTGGCCGGCATGTGCATGTGCAGGTCGACAAAGCGCCGCTGGCCGGCGCGGCGCGTGCTGAGGTGGTCAAAGCGGATGGTGGGATGGGCAAAGCCGTCCAGTGCCTTCTGGATTTCGGCCATCACCTCGGGCTCCACGGCCTCGTCCATCAGGCCTTGCGACGAGCGCCACACCAGCCGGCAGCCTTCCCACAGGATGTTGAGGGCCACGCCTATGGCCACCACCGCGTCCAGCCACAGCCAGCCGGTGGCGATCACGGCGCCTATGCCCACGACCACGCCCGCCGAGGTCCATACGTCGGTCACCAGGTGCCTGGCGTCGGCCTCGAGTGCGATCGAGCGGTGCGCTTTGGCCGCGCGAAACATCACCCAGGCCAGCAGGCCGTTGAGGGCCGAGCTGCCCACCGCCAGCGCCAGGCCCCAGCCCATTTTCTCCAGCGGCTGCGGGTTCAGGATGCGATGGGTCGCGGCCCAGATGATGGCCGCGGCCGCGCCTATGATCAGCGCGCCTTCAAAGCCGGATGAAAAATACTCGGCCTTGTGGTGGCCGTAGGGATGGTCGGTGTCGGCGGGCCGCTGCGCGATGGTGACCATCGCCAGGCCGAACAACGCGCTGGCCAGGTTGACGAAGGACTCCATCGCATCCGACAGCAGCCCCACTGAGCCGGTGATGTACCAGGCCGCGGTCTTCAGGGCAATGGTGAGCACCGCGACGGCCACGGAGGCAAGCAGCATGCGCTGCGGCGTCAGGGCCTGGAGGGCGGTCGAACTCATGGCGCTATTGTGAACGACGGGCCGCGGCGGCGCGCGCGCCAAGGGTTGTTCCCAAGGCCGGCGCCGGACGCGGCCGCTAGGATGGGTGCGCGCCGCAGGCCCCTGCGCGCGATCCAACCCAAGCTTGAACAACTCCTGAGGAATCACCCATGAAAATCCAGAAACGCAGTGTGGCCCTGATGCTGGGCACCGTGCTGGCCGTCTCGGCCGGCGCCTTGTTCGCACAGGCCTCGGGCCTTACGCGCACCCTGGTCGGCAAAGCCGATGTGTCGGTGCCGGGGCGCGAGGCCGTGGTGGCTCGCGTCGACGTGGCCCCCGGCGCCAAGGCCGGCCGCCACACACATCCCGGCGATGAGATCAGCTACGTGCTCGAAGGCGAGGCCACCTTGCTGATCGACGGCCAGCCGCCGCGCCAGGTCAAGGCCGGCGAGTCCTTTGTCATTCCAGCCGGCGTGGTGCACGACGCCCACAACAACGCGGCCGTGCCCATCAAGCTGGTGGGCGTCTACGTCGTGGAAAAAGGCAAGCCGCTGGCCTCGCCCGCGCCCTGAGCCGCGCCCGCGGCGCCAGGCGGATGCGCGGGCTTTGCGCGCGCGGGAAACTCCCGTCGCCAGTGCGACAATGGGCGCGGGAGTACAACAATGACTTTTCCGCATCTGATCGCAGCCACGGCGCTGGCGCTGGCTGTGGCCGGCGCGCATGCGCAGGCCCCGTCGGCAACAACGCCCACGCCACCCTCCGTCCCCGAAGCCCCCGTTATCGCCGCGGCGGCTTTGGTCCCCACCCCCGTTGAAGTCCTCACCCGGCAGGCTGGTTTCATCAAGACCCTGAGGGGCAACGTGCAACTGCAGGAAGCCGCCGGCGCCGCGGTACGCCCGGCACAGGCCGGCGATGCATTGTTGCCCGGCGGGCGCATCACGACCGGCCCCGATTCCGCCGCCAGCCTGGTGCTACGCGACGGCACCACGCTGGTGGTCGGGCCGTCCTCGCACATGGAACTCAAGGCCTTCAGCTTTGATGCGACCACCCATGACGGCAACTTGCTGGCCTCGCTGCTCAAGGGCTCGCTGCGCATGATTACCGGCCTGCTCGGCAAGTCGCACCCGGAAGCGGTGCGCATCGAAACGCAGTTCGCCTTCGTCGGCGTGCGCGGAACGGACTTTATCGTGCAAGCGGACGAGCAGCCATGAGCGGCCGTTTTCTTTCTCTTTCGCTGGCCCTGCTGCTGGCGGCCTGTTCCAAGACCGGCACGCGCGTGGTGCTGCTGCCGCAAGAGGGCGGCGCGCCGTCCGCCGTGGTGGTGCGCGCCAAAGCCGGCCCCGGCGCCGAAACCACCTTGAGCCAACCCTACCACCGCGCCACCGCGGCATCGGGGGCCGGCGGTGCGCCCCGGCTGGACCAGGCCGACCCGGCCAAAGTGCAGGCCGAGCATCGCTCCTTGTTTGAGATGGCGCCGCCCCGGCCGCAGCGCTACACGCTGTATTTCGACGCGGGCGGCACGGTGCTCACGGCCGAATCGCAGAAGGTCCTTGAGGAAGTGCTGGCCGCGGCGCTGGCCCGCAGCGGCGGCGACATGGTGATCACCGGCCATACCGACACCGTGGGCTCGGGCGCCAGCAACGACGCCTTGTCGGCTGAGCGCGCGCGACAGGTGCGCCAGATGCTGGCCGAGCGCCAATTTCCGGCTGAGCGCATCGAGGCGGCCGGCCGGGGCGAGCGCGAACTTGCCGTGCCGACGGCCGACGAAGTGGACGAGCCGAGCAACCGGCGCGTCACCATCGAGGTTCGTTAATCAGAATTCAGGCGCTGGGGTGGCGCAGGCTCAGCCCAGCGTCACGCGCGCGAACTTGCGCTTGCCGACCTGCAACACGTAGGTGCCGGCCGCCAGCTTGAGCGCCTTGTCGCTCACCACGCTGGAATCCACCCGCACGCCGCCGCCGTCGATCAGGCGCGTGGCTTCGCTACCAGAAGGCGCCAGACCCGCGGCCTTGAGCAGCGCGCCTATGCCCATGGGCGCGCCCGTCAGGGACACCTCGGGAATCTCGTCGGGCACGCCGCCCTTGCTGCGGTTGATGAAGTCCTGCTCGGCGGCGTCCGCCGCGGCGGCCGAGTGAAAGCGCGCCGTGATCTCCTTGGCCAGCGCCACCTTGGCGTCCTTGGGGTTGCGCCCGCCTGCCACCTCGGCTTTCAGGGCCGCGATGTCGGCTTCACTCTTGAAGGACAGCAGCGTGTACCACTTCCACATCAGCACGTCGGAGATCGACAGCACCTTGGCGAACATGGTGTTGGCGTCCTCGCTGATGCCGATGTAGTTGTTCTTGCTCTTGGACATCTTGTCGATGCCGTCCAGGCCCTCAAGCAGCGGCATGGTCAGGATGCACTGCGGCTCCTGCCCATACTCTTGCTGCAGGTGGCGGCCCATCAGGAGGTTGAACTTCTGGTCGGTGCCGCCAAGCTCGAGGTCGCTCTTGAGGGCCACCGAGTCGTAGCCCTGCATCAGCGGGTACAAGAACTCGTGCACGCTGATGGGCGTGCCGGCCTTGAAGCGGTCGTTGAAGTCGTTGCGCTCCATCATGCGGGCCACGGTGTAGCGCGAGGCCAGCTGGATCATGCCGGTGGCGCCCAGCGGCTCGCTCCATTCGCTGTTGTAGCGCAGCTCGGTCCTGGAGGGGTCGAGGATCTTGTCGGCCTGTGCGCGATAGGTTTCGGCGTTGACCTTGATCTGTTCGGGCGTGAGCGGCGGGCGCGTGCTATTGCGGCCCGAGGGGTCGCCGATCAGGCTGGTGAAGTCGCCTATAAGAAAAATGACTGTATGGCCCAGATCCTGGAGCTGACGCATTTTGTTCAGCACCACGGTGTGGCCGACATGAATGTCAGGCGCGGTCGGGTCCAGGCCCAGCTTGATGCGCAGCGGGACGCCGGTGGCCTCGGATTTGGCCAGTTTTTGTATCCAATCGTTTTCCGGGATCAGTTCTTCGCAGCCTCGCAAGGTGGTCTGGAGGGCCATCTTTACACGGTCGGTGACGGGGTATTTTGTAACAAGCGCTTGATTCATAAGGGTTTTTCACATGTCGGGGACTTGTCCGACAGATATACTGGCGGCTCTCCTGCATCCAGCGGGCCATTTTAGTTGGCCTGCAAATTGCTGATCAGGAACCACATCGTCTGGATGGCTCAGGCCCCACCCCTCAATCCAGGGCTGGCCATCAAAGCTCTCCATGTTTTATACAGCAGTCCGGCGCTCCGCAGCGCCCGATGCATTTTTGTTGGGAATTTTGTCTTGAAACTGCCAACCCCCTCCCAGATACTGTTTCCCGTCGCCCACAGCCTTCGCCGCCACCCCAAACGGCTTGCCGCCAGCCTCGCTGTGCTGCTGCTGGGCACCGCCGTCACCGCCTTCGGTGTGGCGCCCATGGCGCCCGACGCCGCCGACCTGCCGGTACGCCAGGTGCTCGAAGCGGTGGAATCCCTGCCCACCCAGGCCCAGACCGATTCGCTGATCGATTTCCGCTTCAAGCTGTTCCGAACCGAAAGCACGCGCAGCAGCGACACCGCCGATTCCCTGCTCAAGCGCCTGAACATCGACGACAGCGCCGCCGCCGCCTTTTTGCGCAGCGACGCCAATGCGCGCACCCTGCTCATGGGCCGCGCCGGCAAAAACGTGACGGCCGAAGCCAGCGACAGCCAGCAACTGCTCAAGCTCAGCATGCGCTGGCCCACCGACGATGAAACCATGTTCAAGCGCCTGGTCGTCGAGCGCGGCGCCGCCGGCTTCACGTCGCGCATTGAAACCGCGCCTTACGTCGCCACCGCGCGCCTCTCAAGCGGCAGCATCCAGACCTCGCTGTTCGCCGCCACCGACGATGCCCGCATCCCCGACGGCGTGGCCGTGCAGATCGCCGAAATCTTCTCCAGCGACATCGATTTCCGCCGCGCGCTGCGCAAGGGCGACCGCTTCAACGTGGTCTATGAATCCCTCGAAGCCGACGGCGAGCCGCTGCGCACCGGCCGCGTGCTGTCGGCCGAATTCGTCAATGCCGGCAAGGCCTACCAAGCCATGTGGTTCCAGCCCCCGGGCCTGGACGCCGCCGGCGCCGCCAACAAGGGCGGCTACTACACCCTCGACGGCCAGAGCCTGCGCCGCGCCTACCTGAGCTCGCCGGTCGAGTTCTCGCGCATCAGCAGCGGCTTTTCGATGCGCTTTCACCCCATCCTGCAAAAGTGGCGCGCCCACCTGGGCACCGACTTCGCATCCCCCACCGGCACCCCCGCGCGCACTGTGGGCGACGGCGTGGTCGAATTTTCCGGCGTGCAGAACGGCTACGGCAACGTGGTTTTCGTCCGGCACCGCAACGGCCACGAGACCGTCTACGCCCACCTGAGCAAACTCATGGTGCAAAAAGGCCAGAACGTGAGCCAGGGCCAGACCATCGGTCTCGTCGGCAGCACCGGCTGGGCCACCGGCCCGCACCTGCATTTCGAATTCCGCGTCAACGGCGTGCACCAGGACCCGATGATGATCGCCAAGCAAAGCGAGACCATTCCCGTCGCCGCGGCCTCCATGCCGCTGTTCCGGGAGCGTGCGGCTGGCGTGAAGACGCAGTTGCTGGCTGCTGCCACCATCACCCAGACTCGCGCTGAATAATGGCCTGCGGCAAAATAGCCGCATGATGGATTACTACATTGGCCTGATGTCGGGCACCTCGCTGGACGGTGCCGACGGGGTGCTCGTGGTGTTTGAGGGCGACAAGCCGCGCGTCCTTGCCGCCGCGACCGAAGCTTTCAGCGACGCCTTCCATGCCGAACTGCTGGCGCTGAATACACCCACCCACAACGAACTGCACCGCGCCGCTCTCGCCGGCAACCAGGTTGCAGCGGTCTATGCCAAGGTCGTCGCCGCGCTGCTGGCCCAGGCCGCGAAGCAAGATATCTCGCCCCTGGACATCAAGGCCATAGGCGCACACGGCCAGACCGTGCGACACCAGCCGCAAAGAACATCAAACGAGCCCGCCGGCGCGGGCTATACGCTGCAGCTCAACAACCCGGCCCTGCTGGCCGAGCTCACGGGCATCACCGTGGGCGCGGATTTCCGCAGCCGCGACGTGGCGGCGGGCGGCCAGGGCGCGCCGCTGGTGCCGGCTTTCCACCAGGGCGTCTTCGGCCGTGAGGATAGCGCGGTGTGCGTGCTCAACCTGGGCGGTATTTCCAACCTCAGCGTGCTGCCGAAGGCGGCGAGTTCGCCGGTGCTGGGCTTTGATTGCGGGCCCGGCAATGCGCTGATGGACGCCTGGTGCCGGCAGCATACCGGCCAGCCCTATGACGCCGGCGGCGCCTGGGCGGCCAGCGGCACGCTGCTGCCCGCGCTGCTGGACAGCCTGCTGGCCGAACCGTATTTTTCGCAACCGATTCCCAAAAGCACGGGCCGTGACCTGTTCAGCCTGGACTGGCTGGCGGGCAAGCTCCAACCGTTTGCGTCAGAGCGGCCCGAGGACATCCAGAACACCTTGACCGAGTTCACCGCCAGGGCCTGCATCCTGGGCATCGATGCTTACGGCAAAGGCAGCGAGTCGCTGATCGTCTGCGGCGGCGGCGCCTTCAACACCCACTTGCTGGCGCGCCTGCAGGCCGGCCTGCCCTCGCTGCGTGTCAGCACCTCCGACCAGCACGGCCTGCCGCCGCTGCAGGTGGAGGCGGCGGCGTTTGCGTGGCTGGCTCGGCAACTGGTGCTGGGCCGGCCCGGCAACCTGCCCAGCGTGACCGGCGCGCGCGGCCTCAGGGTGCTGGGCGCGGTCTATCCTGCCTAGGCTTCTCGTTTAAGGAAGATCCTTGTAGGGCTCGGGCTGCGCCGCATCGCGCGGCCCCACAGTGCTCAACCTGGCTTTCAGCGATTGCGGCCGCCCCGTCAGGAGGGCCGCGTAGTTGGTGGTGTTGGACAGCACTTTTTTCACGTAGTCGCGCGTCTCGCTGAAGGGAATGCTCTCGGCCCAGATCGCCGCGTCCAGCACCGGGCCGTTGCGCCAGGTGCGCGGCCGGCCGGGTCCGGCGTTGTAGGCGGCCGCGGCCATGGGCATGGAGCCGTTGAAGTCGTCCAGTGCGAACTTGAGGTAGGCCGTGCCGATCGCGATGTTGGTGTCACGGTCGTTGAGCTGCTCTTGCGTGAAGCCTTCCAGGCCGATTTTTTTGGCGGTCCAGCGCGCCGTCGCGGGCATGACCTGCATCAGCCCCGAGGCGCCCACGCCGGAGCGCGCGTCCATGATGAAGCGGCTTTCCTGGCGGATCAGGCCGTAGACGTAAGCCGGGTCCAGGCTGATGGACTGGGCGCGCTTGGTCACGGTTTCACGGAAAGGCATCGGAAAGCGCTGCTCGAAATCAATCTCGCCCTTGGTGCGCTCGCTGGTGTTGATGCAGCGGTCCCAGATCTGGCGGTCGCAGGCGAACTGGGCGGCGGCCAGCAGATCGCGGTCGCCCATGCCGCCGCGCTGGTGCAGGTTGGTGCTGTAGTTCCACTCGCGCGTGCCTTCGGGGCGCAGGCCGATGGCAATCGCGTAGGCGGCGCGGTTCAGACCCGGATTGATCCGCGCGGCTTCTTTCTCCTCAGGTGTCAGCGGCGCGGGTTTGGCCGGCACGGTGATCTTCTGGCCGGTTTCCTCGAGCGCGAGCTGCTCATAGAAGCCGCGCACCGATGCGAAGGACTGCAGCAGGGCCAGGGCCTCGGCGCGCTGCGGCGAAATCGTGATGCCGGTGGGGATGGTCTGCGCCACGCCGGGCGTGGTGGCCACAACGACGGGCTTGGGCGCCGCATCGGGCGGCGCGGTGGCCAGCAGTGCGCGCGCTTTCCAGTAGCTCCAGGTCGGGTCCTTGCGCGCGTCCTCGCTCATGGCGTTGACGGCTGCCAGCACCAGCGTCCAGTTGGGCTGTGTGCCCGCGCGCAATGCCGCCCGGACTTTCCAGCCCAGCATGTCGTCGCTGAGGTCGGTGTCCTTGGTGACGTTGGCAAAATATTGCAATGCGTCGCCGGCCGGGGTGGCGCCCAGGCGCGTGGCGGCCTGCCGGCCTATCACGCCCCAGACCCAGTTGCGTTCCTCGGTGTTCAGCTGCATGCCCCATTTGTTTTCCAGCTGGAAGGCCGCACCCTCGATGTCGCTGATCGCCATCTTGATCAGCGCCAGCGTGATGATTTCGCGCCGCGACTTGCTCAGGGCGAGGTGCTTGCCGGCCAGGAACTTGATGGGGCTGGCGTTGAGGTCGTTGACCATGGCCGCGGCGTCGGGTGCGACGATCTGCACGGCGGCTGCAGCCGAGCGCGGGCGGTTGGCTTCGGTGGCCAGCCGGGCCTTGACCCAGGCGTCCTGCGGCTTGAGGTTTTTGGTGGTCACCAGCCGCTCAGCGGCCGAATTGCAGCCGTCGTCGGCCTCGCGCTGCGCATACCAGTTCTTCTTGACTTCATCGGCCAGGCGCGTATCGGCCACCGGGTTTTTCAGGTGTTCGACCAGCAGCGCGTAGCAACGCACCTCCTTGTCGTCGTTCATTCTGTAGTTGGGGTATTCAGCGGCAAAACCTGCCCAGTCGCGGCGCTGGCCCAGCAGCAGCAGCCAGTCGTTGCGCAGGCGGTCTTCCTGGTAGGTGCCGGCGTAGCGGCTGAAGAAGTCCTGCACCTCCTGCGCGCCGGCCTCGCCCAGGCGCAGCTTGAGTTCCCAATACGCAGCCCATGGCTCCAGCGCATGGCCGCGGGCCTGCGGCAGCAACTGCGCCAGCCGGGCCCTGTCGCCGCGCTTGAAGGCCTTGTTCATCTCAACGATCACGTTGTCGCCCGCGCTGGCGGGCGCTTGCGCCGCAGCCGGGGCCAGCAGCGCGAGAGAGGCCATCGCGCCCAAAAAAGGCGCCAGGGTCGCCGCCCGCAGGGGGTTGATAAGAAATTTGTATAGCATCTGGGACATTATGGACAAATTAAGTACACGCAAGGCGCTGGTCGAAGCGCGACTGAACATGCCAGACCGCCTGGAGCGCGCCGACCTGCTCCAGCGTGTGATGCGCATCTGGCTGGTCGGTTCCACCCATGAGGTGATCGGCGCCTACTGGCCCATCAAGGGGGAGTTTGACCCGCTGCCCGCGCTGTACCGATGGCAGGAAGACGCGATCCTGAGTCAGGATTCTTCGTCAAACCCGGCGCTGGCCGAGGTAGAGACTGCCCAGCTGGCCACCGAAAGCATCGCGGCCCGGTCGCCGCGCAAGATCGGACTGCCGGTGGTCAACAAGCTGCACAAAACCCTGACTTTCCATGCCTGGTATCCCGGTTGCCCGATGGAAGAAGATGCCTACGGCATCCCCAAACCCAAAGACACCGAGGTGATTGTCCCGACCCTGCTGTTTGTGCCCTGCGTGGGCTATGGGCCGGGGGGTTACCGGCTGGGTTATGGCGGGGGGTTTTATGACCGGACGCTGGCGACGCTGCAACCTCGGCCGTTTACGGTTGGGTTGGGGTATACGAATGGGTGGTTGCCGGATATGGAGCCTGAGCCGCATGACATTCCTTTGGATGCGATTCGGGTCCCTACGCTTCGCTACGGGCAACCTGCGGTGCTCGAGCCAAGCGGGGTCCGGCTAAACTCGCCTTCGGCTCAGACAACGCCGGCCCTGATCCGCTTGTCTCTGCGCTCCTCGGCCCAGCCAGGACGGGGCAATCGGGAGCGGGGAAAGAAGACAAATACAAACAAGGACTCGCCGTGGCGAGTCCTTGTTTCTTCAGGTATTCGGTATTGGATTTGGTATTCCTTCCCCACCCCTTGTGGATGCGCCGAGGAGCGSAGGKCCAGACGGATCAGGGATCGCGTTGTTTGAGCCGAAGGCGAGTTTAGCGAGACCCCGTCTGGACCGAGCACCGCAGGTTGCCCGCAGCGAAGCGCAGGGACGCAGCAACCAGGGTCGCCTTTTCTTTTGCTTACTTTTCTTTTGGCGAAGCAAAAGAAAAGTGAGTAGCCGCCGGGCTACCCCCGGCCAGCA